>CALLCD010000135.1 GCA_938049795.1 uncultured Hyphomonadaceae bacterium
ATTGTGGTTGTCTTTCGTTTCAATGGTTGGGTTTGCACCACCATCAAAACGGTAAACCGCAATCTCTCGCAAGAGACGCACCGCCCTCATTCCAGTTCGCTGAAATGGGGGCAGTGTCAGATAAAGTCGAAACTTCTACACATCAGGTATCCTGTTCCATACGATCTTCGGCATAGGTGCGCGGTCGACAAGCCCATCCGCGCCTTCGGTCAGATAACGATCATACCAGCGGTAAAAAGTCCGGCGCGGCACGCCTAACTTGTCCAAAGTCCATTTGGCTGGTCGTGCAGAGCGCTCCACCAAGCGGATGATCTCAAGCTTTTCTTCTGCAGCGTATCTCATACCTCGTCGCCCCCATCGCCGAGCATGCTTTTTTTGAGCAGGCGTATCTCTAGGATTTGCTCGGCAACCACTTCCTTCAAGTCACGTGCCTCAGCCTTCAGGGCGGTGACCTCGGTGCTGGTCGCCTGACGAACAATGTCGCCTGCCAGCCGTTTCTTTCCGGCCTCCATAAAGTCTTTGGACCATTTGTAATAGAGCCCCTGGGCGATGCCTTCGCGACGACACAGTTCCGCAATGCTCTCTTCACCGCGAAGGCCATCCAGCACAATCCGGATCTTCTCCTCGGCGCTGTATTGCTTACGCGTCTGGCGTTTGATGTCTTTGACGATCCGTTCGCCTGGTGTTTGTTTGCTCGATCTCATCTTAATCTCCGTGAGACTTATGATGAGCGAAAACCCTCTCTTAGCACAGACCTAAATCTGAGACACAAGCCCTGACGGCAGACATCAGATCCTTCAGGAAGTCGTGCGGGGAAAATACTAAGCCCTTCACGTAAACGCATTGTGGTCGATCATGTGGTGGAAGAGTTGGGCGTGTCACAGCGCCGGGCTTGCCGCGTGATCGGCCAGCATCGCTCTACTCAACGCAAGCCAAGGCAGCGGCGCAGCGATGAGCAGGCGCTAACACAAGCGATCATTAAGCTGGCAGAACGCTTCGGCAGATACGGCTATCGCCGGATTACCGCACTACTCATGACCCGGCCCCCATATCCGGGCCGTTTATTTTGAGAGTCCGTTCGCCTTTCTTTCTGGTTTTGCATTTGGGTTCAAGACCCGGTGAGTGGAGCTACCCCGCAGCTCAGACGATCCGGGTCTTCGGCGGCTCTGCCGCCGCATGAAGACGTGGGGACTGAGACCGCCAAGTGATGTATGCGGTCTCACGGTATTGTAGTCGATCCGCCAAGCTTCAATAATCTTCCGTGCGCTGTCCAGGCTATCAAATAAATGCTCATTGAGACATTCGTCACGGAAGCGACCATTGAAGCTTTCGACAAATGCATTTTGTGTGGGCTTGCCGGGCGCAATATAGTGCCATGCAACACGGGTGTCCTTGGTCCATTTCAGGATCGCATGACTGGTCAGCTCTGTGCCGTTATCGGAGACAATCATATTGGGTTTCCCGCGCCGCTCGACCAGACGCGATAGTTCGCGAGCGACCCTTGTTCCGGAGAGGGACGTATCGACCACTATGGCAATGGCCTCACGTGCGAAATCGTCGACAATGTTCAGAGTTCTGAACCGCCGCCCATCCGACAGGGCGTCGGATACGAAATCCAGGCTCCAGCGTTGGTTTGGGCCAGTTGGCACGAATATCGGTGAGCGTGTGCCGGTGGCGCGTTTGCGCCCACGCCTGCGCTTCACCGACAGGCCTTCCTCTGTATAGATGCGGTAGACCTTCTTGTGATTTGCATGAAAGCCCTCCCGTTCCAGCATGATCCCGAGCCGCCGATACCCGAACCGGCGGCGTTTGCCGGCAAGATCACGCAGCTTTTCTCGCAACGGTTCGTCACCATCCGTCTTCTTCTCGTACTGGAAGGTAGACCGGTCCGTGTCTGTCAGCCGGCACGCCCGACGCTCGCTAAGCTCGTGCACCTTTATCAAGTGGCGCACGGCTCTGCGTTTGTCGTCGGGCGTCAGAAGTTTTTTGAGGCAAGATCCTTCAGGGCTGCATTGTCCAGCATTTGCTCGGCCAGCAAGCGTTTCAGCTTGCCATTCTCCGCCTCCAGCGTTCGCAGCCGCTGGGCGTCCGAAACGGTCATCCCGCCGAACTTGGCCTTGTACTTGTAAAACGTCGCATCCGACAGGCCGTACTTGCGGCAAATGTCCGCCGTCTTCACACCTGCTTCGTGCTCCCTGATCATGCCAATGATCTGTTCTTCCGAAAATCTGCTCTTGCGCATCGTTCATCCTCTTCTTCGAGGACTCTGCAAATTACTGGCCGGAATTTAGGGGGCTGGGTCAACCCCTAACTTGGTATTCAAGCCCAGTTGCCTTTAAAGCCTCATAGTTGTCTTCTTCAAGAACAAACATATGTATGGGCTTTGCCGTTCTGCTTGAAGCTCCAGAGGAGTTAATACGGCAGGCCTCGGCTTCACACTGTGTAAGTCTTGTTTCAATAACACCTATAGCAAAGTCTCTGTCTTGATAACCTATACTTGTTAAGTCCACATAGGGCAGCGGGGTTTGTCCTTTGATTTCAAACTCGCCCTCCCCTTGCCCACCGAGGGGCTTAAACAGACAATACCTTCTTTCATTGCCAGAGGGCCCATAAAGCACATGGGCCGCCGTTGTGACTGTTTCGAAGTTCCTATCGTGGTTTTGATTTAGGGGCGCCACAATTGTAGCTGTTCCATTCCCCAAAAGGCCTTCTCCACGCAACTTGGCTTCACGACTTGCATAGCAATGAACCCGGCCAATGGACTCTGTATAGTTACTTCTTCGAGAGCGAACGCGGCCATCATCACCGATAATGGCAACTCTATGTAACATTGAGTGCTGGCCAGAACTTAAGGTTATGCGCATTCCCCGCACATTTTCTGAGATGAGGGAACGAGGTTCATCCTGTATTGCAGTAAGTGCCGACGACAGAGTCTGGATTGACTGCTTCCCCTGCGCCAGAACCAACCCATCAATCAACAAGGTCATAAGGCTAGCCAGCAGAACGGCCTTAAGAGTGGATCTCGCTATATTGGCCAAGTGTGTTCGGACCTCACAAGCAGGTGAATTAAACAAAATCAAACGGCAGCGAACTTATTTATATTGACGCTACGGATAAACTGTCAACCAAATCAAACTATTGCGAAAACAGGGGTGGCTCGCTCATCAGCGCAAATCCGGTAAGCCAGCCTTGCCTTTTCGTAGGGCATACGGGGGTGTGGTGCGTGGCCGTCGGTTTACTCTGTCATCTCGGAATTTGCCGTCCCAGAGCGCTGATTACGGGACGTGTGGTTCTGGGTCCCGGGTCTCGCTTTGCTCGCCCGGGATGACAGGTGGGGGGGCTCGCTCGGGATGGTAGGTGGGGTGCTAGCTCGGGATGGCAGGTGGGCGCGGTGTGGTTTGTTCGGATTTTAAAGCGCTGCCCCGACGGCTTCGGTGATTTTGGTGTGGCTGTCTTGTTTCATGAGGTGCAGGAGGTCGTGTTTGATGTTTTGGGCGAGGTTTGGGCCTTCGTAGACGAGGGCGGAGTAGAGTTGGACTGCGTTCGCGCCGGCTCGGATTTTTGCGTAGGCGTCGGCGGCGCTGGCAATGCCGCCTGCGCCGATGAGGTCGAAGGTGCCGTCGAGGCTGCGGGCGAAGGCGGCGAGGACTTCGGTGGATGGGGCCAAGAGGGGTGCACCGGAGAGGCCGCCGCCCTCGCCTTTGTGGGCGCTTTGCAAAGTCTCGGGGCGGGCGATGGTGGTGTTGGAGATGATGAGGCCGGTGAGGAAGCCCCGCGCGTCTTTGACCACGGTGATGATGTCGGCAATGGCTTCGCTGTCGAGGTCGGGGGCAACTTTGAGGAAGACGGGGCGTGTGCTCTCTTGTTTGTCGGCGGCGAGCCGGCAGAGCTTTAACAGGTCGGCCAGTTCGGATTTGTTTTGCAGGCCGCGCAGGCCGGGCGTGTTGGGCGAGGAAATATTGATGGTGAGGTAGTCGCAATAGGGCCAGACGGCGCTGAGGCCGAGGGCATAGTCTTTGAGGCGATCCTGACCCTCGCTTGTCTTGTTGGCGCCGACATTTGCGCCCAAGGCGCCTGTGTGTGGGCCAGCGTTTTTCAGACGGCGGACGAAGGGTCCAAGGCCTTCATTGTTAAAGCCCATGCGATTTATCACGGCGCGGTCTTCGGTGAGGCGGAACAGGCGCGGCTTGGGATTGCCCGCTTGGGGCTTGGGGGTGACGGTGCCGCATTCGACCATGCCGAAGCCGAATTTGAACATGGGGCCGAAGGCTTCGGCGTTTTTGTCGAAGCCTGCGGCAAGGCCGACGGGGTTAGGCAGTTTGAGGCCGGAGATGGGCAGTGTGACACTCAGGCTGTCGGGGTCGGGCTTTGTGGTCATGGGCACGCCGAGGCCGAGCTTTAACGCGCGGATGGTGGCGGTGTGGGCGCGTTCGGCGGGAAGGCGTTTGACGAGCGAGACGCCAAGATTTGTGAGCGACATGATTAAAGGTCTTCAGGCAAAATGGGCACGCCATCGGTGCCGGTTTTCAGGGTCCAGATGCGGGCGGCTTTGGCGACCGGCAATGGGGCGTAGAGATGGGGGAAGAGATCGCCCCCGCGCGAGGGTTCCCATTTGAGTGCGCCGGTCTGTTCGAGGTCGGCGCGGCTATATTCGAGCAAGCGGACGGATTGGGCGGCTTTGTAATGGAGCGCTAGCGTTTGCCCGACTTGCGCGCGGGTGGAGAGATGGACATAGCCGTCGCCCAGATCGAGCGGGGTGGATGGGTGGCCGTCTGCTTCGGCGCGGGACCAGTCTTCGGCGGAGAGAATCTTGTAGATGTGTGTATCGGTCATGGGGGCGGTTCAAACAGTCTTCGCGGGTCTTTGCAATTGGAGGGGGCAAATATTGCAAAATATTAGGAATTTTCACCTTGTGATAGGTTGATATTCCTATTTCTTTGTTGCATAAGCTATGCACAGACTTATCCACAGGGGTGTGTGTGCCCATGCGACACAAAGATATATGGAACGGGCTGGACAAGCTTGCAGGCCATAATGGGCTGAGCGTTTCGGGATTGGCCAAATTGGCGGGGCTTGATCCGACGTCTTTCAATCCGTCAAAACGCACGGCGAAAGATGGCCGGCCACGTTGGCCTTCGACCGAAAGCGTGGCGCGGGCGCTGACGGCGGTGGGCGCGGGCTTTGATGATTTTGCAGCACTGATCGAGGGCAAACGTGGGGCGAGCGCACCGCTGATCGGGTTTGCGCAGGCGGGCCATGACGGGTTTTTCGATGATGCGGGGTTTCCGGCCGGAACGGGCTGGGACGAAGTGCGCTTTCCCGGGCTTGGCGCTGAGCGGGTCTATGCGCTGGAGATTAGCGGTGACAGCATGGAGCCGGTCTATCGCGCGGGCGACCGGATTGTGGTGTCGCCTGATGCGCAGGTTCGGCGGGGTGACCGGGTGGTGGCCAAGACGGTCGAGGGTGAAGTGATGGCGAAACTGCTGGGTCAGCAATCGGACAGATCGGTCGAGCTTGTTTCGTTCAATCCGGACTATCCGCCGCGCAAGTTTTCGCGGAACGAGATTGCGTGGATTGCGCGGATATTGTGGGCGAGCCAATAGGACGTCGTCTGACGGTCTGGTTTGGTTCAGTTCTTAGCTGCAATGTGATCGGGCGTCACAAATGCGGGACAGGTTGTGTCTGCCACTGGAAAATCCTGCAAATATGGGCTATGGTTTTGATGTGAAGGACACTGTTTATCCTATTGTGAGACTTATAATGACACTCTCTCTCAAACGTACGCTTGCGCTTGCTGCAGCGACCCTGACCTTGGCATCGGTTGCCCATGCCGGTCCTTTCGACACTGTGACCCTCGAAACCGACACACCTTTGTCGAGCTATGAGAAGGTCTATATTGCGCCGGTTACGGTTGATTTCGGGGACCAGCGTATCCGCCGGTCGATCCGAGATATTCGGGGTCTACGCCCTGTTAGCGAGCGCGATCAGGCTCGCAAATCCGGCGACCTTGCTGAAGACCTGCAACGTGAGTTTGGCAAGCGCTATATCCTTGTGGATGCACCGGGTGACGATGTGCTGACAGTCGAAACGACATTGACCCAACTGGTCTCCACCCGCCCGACCCTCGCCGATGCGCGCCTGACAAATGCCAATCTGAGTTTCCAGACTGTCTATGCCGGCGGCGCGAATTATCAGGTGACGCTTCGTGAAGGTGAGCAGGTGATTGGCGTGATTGAAGACAACCAGACGCGTAACAATAATCTGAATGATGGGCGGCCGCGGGTTGGTATCTGGCAGGATGCAGACAGATCGTTTAACCGCTTCTCGCGGCAGCTTGCCCGCTATATCGAGAAGAACTAGCGCGACCTGATAGAGCGTTCGGAGCGTGATATAGCTTCCGGACCGCGCACAATTTTGAAAACAGAAAAGGCTATGCTCGGCGGATCGGGCGTAGCCTTTTTTCGTGGGGCTTGCTTTGTCAGCCTGTGCGGCTGACGGCATCGAGCATGGCATCGACATTGGCGCGGCCGAGATGGCGGCAGCGTTCGGGGGACCAGCCGGAGAGCGGGTCGGGCATGTCGGCATTGTCCTTGAACGGCATTTCGAGCGTCATGGCCAGACAGCCAAAAGCGGCGTTTAGCGCGTTTCCGGCGATGGCGAGATTAGCTTTGCCGGGGGCATTTCTCGGATAGCCGTGACGGGTCTGGAAGTCGGGGCTGGCGTGTACGAGCGCGGCTTTATAGGCTTGCAGTCGGGCATCATCTTCATCGGAGAAACCGGGCACGCCTTCGGAACCGGCGATGAAATTATAGGGCAGCGCTTCGTCGCCGTGGACATCGAGCGCGAGGAAGACGCCGGTTTCGTGCATGGCGGCGAGCGTGTGGAAGACTTCGGGGCTTTTTTCGAGGCTGGCCTTGTCCCATTCGCGGTTGAGATTGATGCCGGCTGCATTGGTGCGCAAATGGCCACGGGCCGAGCCGTCAGGGTTCATATTGGAGATGATGTTGAGGCTGGCGCGGGCGCGCAATTGGCGGGTGACGGGGTCATCGAGATCGAGCAGCCGGTCGATAAAGCCCTCCATCCACCATTCGGCCATCGTCTCGCCCGGATGCTGGCGGGCAATGACCCAGAGCGGTTTTTTGTCCGTGTGCGGCTCACCGATGCGGATACAGTCGAGCGGCTGGCCGTCGAGCGTGGTGCCGAGCATATCGACGCGGACGCCCTCATGGTCTTGCACGGCGGCGATCATTTCATGGTGGCGCTCCATCGAAAAGGGCGCGAAATAGGCGTAATAGACGGCATCGGTTTCGGGCGTGTGGGTGATGATCAGCTCACCGTTTTCGTAAATGGTGGGCACGCGTGTCCATGTCTCGCGGTCGGTGGACATGCAGGTCTGATAGTCGCTCCAGCCGCCCGGATAGGCTGCACCGGCGGCATTTTCGATCACCAAGCGGCACGGCACACCGCGCGCGCCGGACAGGCGGAAATAGAACCATTGATAGAAGTCGCTGTCTTTGTCCTTGCGGATATCGAGCCGGATGTCTGAGGGGTTATCACACGATTTGCAAATGATGTTCCCGCCGTCAAATGCGGCATTGATGGACAGGCTCATGGGCGATCCTCTTCTGGTTTCAAAGAGGGGCGTAGCGCGCTTTGGTCTAGGGCTCAATGATATTGTAGATCGGGGCGAACTGGTCGAGCGCGCCGAAGAAGGCCGCCGCGCCGGTCGGGTCGCCTTCGAGCGTCATGGCACCGGTGGCGAGCAGGTCGGGAACTTTGGCTTGGCCGAGTATCAGCCGGTCGAAATCTGCGCGGTCGATGGTCAGCACAGTGCGCGTCTCTTCGGCAAGACCTGTGCGCGGGAACATGACGGAGTTGCGCGCCAGAACGGTGACCGCCTCGCCCGTATCGGGGAATTGGAAGCCCATAGAGAAGGCGTCACTGCCGGTGGCGAGCGGGCCTTTTTCGGGATTGTAACGCACGGCCAGCGCGTCAAACAGCATGAGGGTTGGCACGGCGCGGAGGAGTTCGGGATTGCCGAGGCTGACGAGCGCGGTTTCGGGGGGACCATTGCGCAATTCGGCTGCGCCCATCAGGTAATAGTTGCGCCATGCGCCGCTCTCGGCCTGAAAGCCGAGCTGTTCATAGGCGGCGGCGAGCCAGTTGCGGGCGTTTTGATTGTCCGGCTCGGCGAAGACGACGTGGTTGAAGACGGTCGCCGCCCAGCGATAGTCGCCTGCATTGTAGCCGCTCTGGCCAGTCTCGAGCGCTTTGGCGGACCCGCCCATAGCCTCGACATAGCGGCGGGATTCATCGGCGGGCGGGAGGCGGTTGTAATTGGCAGGCACACCGTCCCACCAGCCGAAATAGCGCTGGAAGACGGCTTTGGAATTGTGGTTCAGCGTGCCGTAATAGTCGCGCACGGAGAAGTCGGTGGCGGCAAAATCGGGCTCGGGGATGGCTTCGGCAATCTCGGTGAGGGTCTCGCCATGATTGGCAAGGCGCAGGGTCTGGTCGTGGACATAGCGGTAATTGTCGCGGTGGTTTTCGAGCCGCTGGCGGACGGCCCCCTCGCCCCAGACCGGCCAGTGATGGGAGGCGAACATCAGCTCGGCTTCGTCGCCATAACGCAGGAGCATCTGGTCGATGACTTTGGACCATTTGAGCGTGTCGCGAACGAGCGCGCCGCGCGGTGTGAGGACATTGTGGAAATTGCCGGTGACGACTTCTGCGCCAGAGAGGGCTTTGAACTCGGGCAGATAGAAGACAAATTCGGACGGGGCTTCGGTGTCGCCTGCGTCGAGAAATTCGAAAGCGACGCCGTCAATGGTCAGGCGCGGGGCTTCGCCGGACAGCTCGACGGTGGGGCTGATCAGGCCAATGGGGCCACGCGAGAGCGCCTGGCCGAGCCCTGTGCCGACATGGCCTGCGGGACCGGCGTCAAGCCCTGCCCCGAACTGGAACGAGCTCCGGCGGGTCATGTAATTTCCCGCGAGGACGTTTTCGCTGACCGCTTCGGTGGTAAAGCCGGTGGGCGCGACGATGGTGACATCGCGCTCGGCGATCTCGGCTTCGCTGACCACACCGCGCACGCCGCCGAAATGGTCGGCATGGCTGTGGGTGAACAGAACGCCGGTGACGGGACGGGTTCCGAGGGTTTCATTGGCGAGGGCAAGTCCGGCGCGGGCGACGGCGGGGGTGAGCATGGGATCGACAATGATCCAGCCGGTCTCGCCGCGAATGAGGGTCATGGTGGAGAGGTCATAGCCGCGTAGCTGGTAGATGCCGTCTGTCACCTCGAACAGGCCGTGAATGCGGTTGAGCTTGCCCTGTCGCCAGAGCGAGGGGTTGACGCTGGCGGGGGCGTCGCCGTCGAGGAAATCGAACTGGGTGTTCTGCCACGCCACGCTGCCGTCTTCATTGAGGATGTTGTCGGTTTCGATTTTGGCGAGGAAGCCGCGCATGGCGTTTTCGAAATCTGTGGTGTCGTCGAGGGGTAAGCGGTCGGCGATGGCGGCATTGGCGGCCCTGGTGGCTTCGGTGGCGATGCCGGCTTCGGGCGCGGGTATGGGGTCGGGCGCGGTGTCTGTGGCGGGGCCGCCGCATCCGGCGAGTATCAGTGCGCTGGTCAATAGAAGTGTCTTGATCTTTGGCATATCCGCCTCCCCTTATCCTCGGGGGGCAGATTAAAGGCTTGCCGTTATGGAAGGCAACACTCTTTGCGCACGGGTTTTTATTCGCGGAAGGTCTGGGACATGGCGTCGCCGAGGGGTTTGAGCAGATAGGAGATCACCGTGCGGCGGCCCGTGTTCACGCTGGCATCGACGGGCATGCCCGGCAGGAGCTGGAACTCGATATTGCTCTGGCGGTCGTCGGGGATTTCGACCACGCTTTCATAATAGAAAATGCCCGAGGCGGGGTCTTGCAAGGCGTCGGCGGAGACTTTGCGGACGGTGCCATAGACTTCCGGTGTGACATTGGCGCTGAAGGCGGGGAAGCGGAGAATGGCCTCGTCGCCCTCTTGCACTTTGTCGATGTCTTGCGGGGCGATGCGCACGAGCGCGACCAGCGGATCGCCTTCGGGGACGATGAACATGATCGGGTTGCGCGGCTCGACGACACCGCCAACCGTATGGGTCTGGACGCCGATAACGCGGCCTGCGCGCGGGGCTCTGATTTCGAGACGCTGGAGCTGGTCGCGGGCGGCGACGCGTTCTTCGGCAAGCTCGGCGACGCGGGTCTGGACGGCGCGCAGTTCGGTGAGGACTTCCTCGCGGAAGCCTTCGGTCAACTGGTTGACCTCGAGGCGGGCTTCGCCGATCTGGATGCGGGTGGTGGCGACCTCTGCGGACAAGGCTTCGCGCGCGCCTGTGAGCCGGGCCTGTTCGCGTTTGAGGGTTAAGACGCGTGAGCGGGGGCTGAGGCCTTTTTCGAGCAATTCCTCAAGGCCGATCACTTCCTCGCCGATCAGTTCGCTTTGTTCGAGATTGGCGCTGATCTCGTTTTCAAGGCCGCTGGCCCGGCGTTCCAATTGGAGGATTGACTGATTGAGCAGCGAGACTTGGGTTGACCGCGAGGCGGCGCGCGCCTTTAGGAGATCTTGCTGGGAGGCCAGAATGCTCGTGATTTCGGGTCGTGTTTGCAGGTCGGCAAAATCGTCACGCAGGGTGACGGTGCGGCGTCCGTCGCGTTCGGCCAGAAGGCGGGCTTCCTCGCCAACCGCTTCGAACAGGCGGGCTTCAACGCTGGACAGGCGCGCCTGGATGGCGGTGTCGTCGAGCTCGATCAGCACCTGCCCGCTTTCGACGCGATCGGCCTCTTTGACATGGATCAGGCCGACAATGCCGCCTTCGAGATGCTGGATGGCCTGTTGATTGCTTTCTACGGAGATGAGGCCGCTGGCGAGCACGGCGCCTTCGAACGGGGCGAGGACGGACCAGAGGAACAGGCCGCCGAACAGGCCGATAACGAGCCCCCATCCGGTGCGGAACATGGCGGTCATATTTGACGCCGCGCGCGCGGGTGTGGCGGACTTATCGGACATCTTCGGTTCCCTTTGGCAGCGCGACGACGTTCTGCGCCTTGTCGGACGGAGATGGATTTGAGGGCGGTTGGGCGAGATTGCCCGGGGCGACTTGTGCAAGCACCTCATCGCGCGGGCCATAGGCGCGCATCCGGCCACCCTCGAGCATCAGCAGCTTGTTGCACTGGCCGATGGATTTTGGTCGGTGCGCGATCATGATCACGGTCGCCTGGCGGGCTTTCAATCCGGCAATCGCCCTTTGCAAAGCGACCTCGCCGGGACTGTCGAGATTGGAGTTTGGTTCATCGAGCACAATAATAGCCGGTTCGCCATAAAGCGCGCGGGCAAGACCGATCCGCTGACGCTGGCCGGCAGACAGATAGGCGCCGCGCATGCCGATCTCGGTGTCATATCCATCTTCAAGGCGCAGGATCATCTCATGGCATCCGGCAGCTTGTGCGGCGGCAATAACGGCTTCGGATGTGGCCTCGGGATCAAAGCGTGCAATGTTCTCGTGGATGCGGCCAGAGAACAGATCGACCTGTTGGGGCAGATAGCCAAGCTGGGGACCGAGCGCTTCGCGTGGCCATGCGGAAATGTCCGCCCCGTCAATTCGCACGGTCCCGATCTGCGCGCTCCATATGCCCACCAAGATGCGCACGAGCGAGGATTTTCCCGCTGCGCTGGGTCCGATGATGCCAACAAAGTCACCGGCCTCGATCTGGAAGTTCAATTGTTGGAGGAAGGGTTTTGTTGCGCCCGGTGGTCCGGCCGAGACGCCTTCGACCTGAATTTGGCCGCGCACCGGCGGCAGCTCCATCGCCTCACGCCCTGGCGCTTTGCCGCGCAATGCCTCACTTAGCGCGCCCCAAGCTGCACGCGCGGACGAGACGCTGCGCCATTGGCCGACAAGCTGCTCGAGGGGACCGATGGCCCGCCCCGTCAGGATGGAGGCTGCAATCATTTCACCGGGGGTCGAGATGCCGATAATGGACAAATAAGCCCCAAGCCCGAGTACGGAGGATTGCAGAAACAGCCGGAACGCTTTGGTGCCCGACGAGAAGCGGCCAAGCAGAGAGCTGGAGGCGACGAGCGCCGCGTCGGATCGGTCAAACTCGTCGCGCCATTTCTGGCGCACACGTTCGCCAAGCCCCAAGGCTTCGATGATCTCGGCATTTTGCGAGATTTCCATGATGCGGGCCTGAGCCTGTCCCTCGAGGATTTCTGCGTCCCGCACTGTTTTTTTGGACATGCTCTGGTTGAGGAAAGCGATGCCGACCAGAATAAACCCCCCGCCCAAGGTCAGCAGGCCATAGCCCCAATGGATCAGGAAGATGATCAGCAGAAACATGATCGAGAACGGCGCATCGAACATGGCTGTGACGGCTGGACTGCCGAGGAACCGGCGCAGGAGCCGTAGATCGCGGATGGGTTTGTCGGAGCCGCGGCCGGGGTCTTCGAGCCGTCCTTTGATGGTGGCCAGGAGCGTGCGGTCGCCCAATGTGTCTTCGAACCGAGATCCGACGCGGGAGAGAATGCTGTTGCGGACCCAATCGAGGATGGCAAAGCCGGCATAGAGAACGAGGATGAGCACGGTCAGCGCGATCAACGTGTGTACCGAAGAGCTGGCGAGAACGCGGTCATAGACCTGGAGCATGTAGAGCGGGCCGGTCAGCATGAGCATGCTGGTAAACAGGCTGAAACCCGCCACGCCAATGAAGACACGCCGCATATCCGCGAAGGCCTCGTTGACCGGATCGGTCTGATTTACTGGCGTCTTAGACATAGTCTTTCCTAGATCACCACATTATGTGGCCGTGGTTCGGGATATGGAAACACGCTATAATGATTGAAAATGCAAACATTCCCGACCGTTCTTATACAGGCAAATCGAGAGCCCGCACAATTGCTGGCAGTATGAGAACACCAAGAAGCGTTGGAAATACGAATAGAATGAGGGGGAGTGACAGTTTTGCAGACAAGGCCATAGCCTGTTCTTCGGCTGCCAGCATCCGCTTTTTGCGCATATCTTTCGAGAAGACACGCAATGTGTTGCCGATGCTCGACCCCATTTCCTCGGCCTGACGAAGCATGGTGGTGAGCGATGAAGCTTCTTCGATTCCGAGCCGTTCGGAGAAGTTTTTCCATGAATCCTGGCGCGAACGCCCAGCGCGCAATTCGAGTGCATTGATCTTCAAATGCAAGGCGAGGCTCGGATAGCGGTCGGCCAGTTCTTCGGAGACGCGTGCGACGGCTGCGTCAATACTCATCCCCGCTTCGACACAGGCGACCAGCAGGTCCATCATGTCGGGGAAGCCTTCCTTGTATTCGCGCTCGAGTTTCTTGGTTCGCTTACTGAGGAACATGCCTGGCAACATAAGACCCACAACAGCAAGGAAGAGGCTCGCAGCGAGGGGCAGCATCGGGTCGATCAGGGACAAATTGGGGACAAGATAGAGCAAAGCGATTTGCGGCAGCACGACCATGAACAGTCTTGCTGCGAAATAGATGGATACCGCCCTCTGGCCAAGCAGTCCGGCCCGCATCAGCGTGAAACGTAATTGGGAAATCTGCTCGGGGTTTCCCGGTGTCGCACGGCGACCCAGATCGGCCACAATGTCACTGACAGATTTGGTGCGCTTGTCTTCCGGCCCGGCGCTTGGACCATCTTTTGTGCGCTCCAGTCTTGAGATCATCTGCCCAGACCGGCGCAAGGATTTTACCGCGAGGAACACGGTCGGCAGCACGAACAGGCTAAACACCAGTGCGACGCCGAAAATAATAAGATCTGACTGACTTATCACGGTGTGTTCCCTCTAGATCTTGAACGCGATCATTTTGCGCATGATGAGATTGCCGACCATCATCCAGCCGGCAAAGCCTGCCAGCCAGTATTGGACCAGAGGCCGGTGAATAATCTCGCCATAGAAATCCGGGTTCAGCAGATGGACCGCGCCCGCCACGATAAAGGGCGCCGCTGACAGGATCAGCGCGGACATGCGGCCCTCTGCGGAGGCGGCTTTGACGCGCAGGCGTAACATCTGGCGGTCGCGGATGGCATCTCCGTTGAGCTTGAGGAGTTCGGAGAGGTTGCCGCCGGTTTTCGCTTGCAGGCGGATGGTGGCGGCGAACAGATCGACATCTTCATTGAACGAGCGCTGGGACAAGCGCCGCACGGCATCTTTGAGGGAGGAGCCAAAGGCCATTTCGTCGGCGACCATGCCGAACTCGCTGCCGACGGGGTCTGGCATTTCCTGACCGACCAGAGAAATGGCGGTCGGCACGGGGTGGCCCGCTTCGAGCGAGCGGACAATGACGGCGAGACTGTCTGGCAATTGGGTGCCGAGTTTCTCGCTGCGCTTTGTGCCGGCTCTGGACAAGGCGATGACGGGTAAGACGAAGAAGAGGATGATGGCTGCAATCGCGCCATAACCGGGATTGCCGGAGAGATAGAAGACACCGCCGCCCAGACCGGCCGAGACAATGGCTGACAATATGGCCCATTTGCCGGGCTCGAACCGGATGCCCGAACGGGTGACGAGCCGGTTGAAGAAGCGCGATGACCAGGCCAGCTCGCCATCATCGCCAAGCGCGCGTTGCTGGCGCAGTTCGGTGAGAAGTTCCTGCACCGAGCCTGCCCGTTCGCGCGCTTTGAGCCGCGAATTGAGCTGCTTGTTCATTTTCGCGGTGCCGAACAGGCCGAACGCCGTTTGTACGATCAGAAATCCGACCGCGAAAAACAGAAGATAAGGCACCACAGGGCCTTCAAGCAGCGTATCGAGGGCACCACCAAACATGGATCAGAACTCGCGCTGGGGATCGAAGAGTTCATTTGGTACGGTCACGCCGCGACGGTGCATTTCGTCGAGGAATTGCGGGCGGATGCCGGTGGCGACAAATTTGCCATGAACTTTGCCGTTTTCATCGGTGTGGCTGCGTTCGAATTTGAAGATTTCCTGCATCTGGACGACATTGCCCTCCATGCCGGTGATCTCGGTTACGCTCATGACGCGGCGCGAGCCATCGGACAGGCGGGCGGCCTGCACGATGAGATGGACAGCAGAGGCGATCTGTCCACGGATGGCTTCGGCGGAAATCCGCAAGCCGCCCATCAGAACCATTTGTTCGAGACGGGTCACAGCATCGCGGGGATTGTTGGCGTGGATGGTGGCCATAGAGCCCTCATGGCCGGTGTTCATGGCCTGGAGCATATCGAAGGCTTCCTCCCCGCGCACCTCGCCGAGGAAGACGCGGTCGGGACGCATGCGCAGGGCGTTCTTGACCAGTTCGCGCTGGCGGATCTCGCCCTTGCCTTCAAGATTGGGCGGGCGGGTTTCCATGCGCGCGACATGGGGCTGTTGCAATTGGAGCTCGGCGGCGTCCTCGATGGTGATGATGCGTTCTTTCTCGCTGATGGCGGAGGATAGCGCGTTGAGCAATGTGGTTTTGCCCGAGCCGGTTCCGCCCGAGATCACGGTCGAGGCGCGGCATTTTACAGCGCCGACGACAAATTCAAGCATGGGAGCTGGCAGCGCCCCATATTCGGCGAGCTTTTCGACCGTGAGCGGATTTTTGGAGAACTTCCGTATCGAGACGAGCGGGCCATCGACGCCGATCGGGTTGATGGCCGCGTTGACACGGGAGCCGTCTAGCAGGCGGGCATCGACGAGCGGCTGGCTTTCATCAACGCGGCGACCAACGGCGGACACGATGCGATTGAGAATGCGCAAAAGGTGGTCATTGTCGGAAAAACGGACATTGGAGAGCTCAAGCTCGCCGCCACGCTCGATATAGACCTGGTGGCAGCCATTGATGAGAATGTCGGAGACTTCATCATCAGCGAGCAAGGGTTCGATGGGGCCGAGGCCGGTCATTTCGTCAAACACGGCATCAGCAAACTGGCCGATCTCGCTGGACGACATGGCGAGGCCCTCTTCGCGGACCATATCCATGACAATGGCGCGGACTTGCCGCTTCAGATCAACATCATCGAGCTTCTCCAGAGAGGAGAGATCCAGCTCGTCAATCAGCCGGTTGTGGACGCGAATCTTGGCGTCGAGCAAACCCATTGCGCGCTTGCGGTCTGCCTTATCTACCGGCGGTGTTGCGGCCGATGTCGGGGCGGGCGTGGCCGGCTTGGTGCGTGCCGGTTCAGACGGGGCAATTGCGGTATTTGTTGTAAAACGTCCCATTAGCGCCACATCCTCTTTTTGCCGGTTTCGGTGAGCGCGGGATCAAGCTTTTTGAGCATCGTCATGACGTCTTTGACCAGAACGCTTTTCGGTTTCACGCGCGCCACGGGCATGCCGAGATTGACGGCGGCGCGGGCGGATTTCCAGTCAGAGCGGATGACCGCTTCGATGTCACGGCTGATCGCCTTGCTGGCGCGGGACACGGAAAATTCGAGCTTGCCGTCAGACATACGGTTGAGCACCAGACGCGCCGGGGTCGCGCTCATGCGCAGATCATCAATTTCGCGCGACATATCTGCGGCGGCATGGAGACTGGGCACGGTGAACTCGCTGACGACCAGCACTTCGTCGACACCGGCGAGGAGCGGCTTGGACCAGCCGCGACGTTCACGCGGGAGATCAACGATCACATGGGAGAAGTCGGCACAGACAGTATCGAGCAGGCGGAGAACCATGTCGGGGGTGGCGATGTCGTGAACGTCGGCATTGCGCGGTGCGGCGATGACGGTCACGCCGGTTTCATGCATCCATGAATAGGCGTCGAGCAAGGTCGCATCGAGGCGGTCTGGCGCTTCGGCAAGGCCGATAAGGTCAAGCCTTGGCTGGGCTTCGAGATAGGCGGGGATCATGCCATCAGCCAAATTCATATCGACGAGGCAGACTTTGTTTTCCGGATCGCGCATGGCCGTCGCGCAAGCCATCTCAATGGCAATCGTGGTCGCACCTGCCCCGCCCACGGCGCCAGAGACCACCCAGCATTGATTGCGGCGCGCGGGTCCGTCCGGTGTCAAATCCATCAGCCGTCCTGTTGCGCGCACAATTGCGTCCGCGCCAGCGGCCGAGCCAACGAGATCGGACGCTTTGAGCGCGAGCATAGAGCGCACCGCCTGTGATGGCAGTGCATCTCCGATGACCAGAACTTTCATATTGGGCGCGATCCGGGCCAAGCCGTCGAGCAAAGCGAGCGAGCCACCGGCCTGTAGATCAATAATCAGAACGTCCGAGCCAGCCTTCTCTATGGCCTCTTCGGTCACCATCGCTGACACATCGTTGACGCTGGCAAAGACGTTTGCAAATTGCGCCAACCGCTCGGGGGTGACATAGGCGGCCGGACAAATCTTGGACGCCATTGTCGGGATATCTTTTTCCAATGCAGACATAGTAAAATCCTGAAGTGTAAAAACCGGAGCGCAGACTATTCGCTGGCCGTGGAGCCAACGCCGCTGGCCGAGGTGTCGCTGAGCTCTGTGCGGTCGCCCGAATTGAGGCGGGCGATGGCCGAGACGGCGCGTTCGCCGGACTGTCCGGACAGGCCTTTGGAATTGGGCACATCCACAGCGCGGATCGATTGCATGGCGATGTTCTGGTCGGTCGCGCCGCCAAGCAGGAACTGTTTCTGGAAATCGGGGTCATAGCTGGCCCCGCCCTGGCTGGCGCATGCGCTCAGGCAAAGGCTTGCGAGGAGAAGGCCGGTGAGATGGTGTGAGGGTTTCATGGCGGTTGCTCCTATTGGACCTGGGGCCGGGTTGAGGATTTCTCGTGCAAGGCAACGGTTTCGTCGAGTAGGAAGAAGGCCGCTTCGGAGGGCTCTTCGAAGGCATCGAACGGGGTTGCAAGACTTTCCGGTGATGGGGCGGGCTGGACGAGGCGCGGCGTGATGATGATCACAAGCTCAGTCTCGCTGCGGGCAAAGCGTTTGGAGCTGAACAGGCTGCCAAGAACGGGCACGCTTGAGAGCCACGGGGTCTGGCGGACATCGCTCGTATAGCTGTTCTGCAAGAGGCCTGCGATGGCGAAGGCTTGTCCGTCGCGCAGTTCGACGGTTGTGTCGGCGCGGCGCACGCTGAGGCCGGGGATTTCAATCCCGCCGAGCCGGACGGCGTTTTGCGTGTCGAGCACGGACACTTCGGGCCGGACGTGGAGGTTGATCATGTCTTCGCCGAGCACGGTTGGCGAGAAGGCGAGCGAAACACCGAACTCGCGGAACTCGATGGTGACGACCTGATCGGCCTGTCCGACGGGTACGGGAAATTCGCCGCCTGCGAGGAAGCTTGCCGTATCGCCCGACAGCGCAACGAGATTTGGCCGTGCGAGTGTGCGTAAGACGCCTTTTTCTTCGAGGGCATTGAGCGCAACATCGACATTGACGGGGCCGAAGGCGTGCGAACCGATTGCGGCGGCCTGGGAGAGCGCGCCCGAGATCAGGCTGCCATCGCTCAGGAAGGCGAACTCACCGGCTTGGGAGGCTTGTGTGCCGATGCCGAACTCGCGGACAATGTCGCGGGAGGCTTCAACAAAGCGGACTTCGAGCAGGACTTGCTGGGCCTGATCAACCGCCAGGCCATTGGCAACACCACCAGGGACATGACGCTCGGCAAGCTGTACGGCGGTGGCGGCTGCGCCAGCGGTCGAGATGTCACCGGCGATGAAGATGCCGTCATAAACGGGCAGGACTTGCAGGTCTTCGTCCGGCAGAAGCGTGTTGAGATCGCGGCGCAAGGCATCAAGACCCAGCGCGACATTGACCTGGATCAGCTCGATCACGCTGCCCGCTTCGTCATAGACCAGAACAGTTGTCCAGCCCGGGGCCTTGCCGCGCACGAAGAAGGAGCGGTCGGAGGTGGCGGTGACGCTGGCGATTTCGGGGTCGGCCACGGCAAGGGTCGCGAAAGGCTGGTCGATCTCGATGACGGCCGAGCGGCCACGGTCAACATTGAGCACGGGCGCATCGGCGTCTGCGGAAAGCTGGGTCCAGCCAAAGGCGGGCTGGGCGAGCGGCGCGGTCAGGCCGGCAAAGGTCAGACACGCGGCGATGAGGGCGGAACGGAGGGTCAGGGTCATGGCTAGTTTCCTGAATTGGCGTTGGCGGGCGACACGGGGGCCGATACGGTTTCTTCGTCGTCACCGGCGATCACGCGGATGTTTGTGAAGGTGGATTTGGGCGTTTGGGCCGGTGCGGCTTGGCGGATGGGCGTGGGCGCTGGCGGTGTGTCCGCTTCGTCTTTGGCGGCGCGCAGAGCGAGGCCGATGGTGCCGGCCTGTATGGCGACGCCGAGGCGGTTGGCCTGTTCGGTGGTGACTTGCAAAGTGACGGTGCGGGCGAGCCTTGCGCCGTCGAGGCCTTCTTCGAAGCTCTGGTCGATGGCCAGCACACGGATATTGCTCAGGACAAGTTCGCCGCGCTGGATCGGGTCGCGGGAGAAGTCGCTCGACAGTTCGCGGAAGCCGTGCACATCGACATGGTGATCTGGCAGGATGAAGCCCGCGACACCCGTTGCGTCGTCCACTTCGACCGACATGGCGCGATAGCCCGGCTCGATCAACTGGGCGAGTGTGTCGGGTGTATGTTGCGAGCTGAGCTTGTTGAGCAGAACAGGTTCGCCCGGGACGATCATGCCGAGCGAAAACGGTAGCGTGCCGTCCGCATTGGTGAGGTTTGAGATATCGGTGACCGCGCCCAGGGGGACGTAATCTGTGGGCCAGTCGGCCAGACGCAGGCTTTCGGATGTGATCTGGTCGCCGCGATTGATGGCGGCATCGGCGACGTAGATTTGTGTGAGGGCGACCTCGGCTGCGGGCTCGGCGATGGTCATGATGTCGGGACGGGCCGCTTCGGCCTCATTGTTGAGCCAGCCACGTCCGAACACGACGGCGGCAATGCCCACCAATACTGATAAAATTAAAGAGACAATTGGCCCTGTACGCATCCACCCAACCTCGTATTTCTGCTGTAGTCATTACAGCTGCTCCAGATTTCAGATAACACTCAGGCAATAAGGTCTGTTAAAGCGCGGCGGGCAAAATCTCTGGGCTTTGGTCAGATTTTCTTAGGAATTTCAGATGGGTTAGCCGGTAAACAGGGTGCCGAACCGTTCGAAGGTCCAGAAAACGCCTGCAATTCCAACCGTATAGGCGGTGGCGCGCTGGAGTGTTTCGAGCCGGTCACCGATTAGGCGGAGGAGGCCCCAGACCAAGATCAACAGTGTGCAAATAAATGCAATCTGCCCCAGTTCGACGCCAATATTGAAGAAGACGAGCGCGGCAAGCTCTGCGCTTTCGGGCAATCCGATCTCGCCGAGGGCACCGGCAAAGCCGAACCCGTGCAGCAATCCGAAGCTGAAACTGACGAGCCATGGCCAGCGGCTCGACAGGCCAGCGCGGCCATCAAGGGCGGCGACGGCTTCGACCGCGATGAGCACGATGCTGATGGCGATCATGGTCTCTACGGGTCCGGGCGCAAGCGAGACGAGGCCGAACATGGTCAGCGCCAGAGTAAGCGAATGGGCGAGCGTGAACGCGGTGATGACCCAGAACAATTTGCGCAGGCGGACGAGGACAAGCAGCCCCGCGACGAATAAGAGATGGTCGGGGCCGGAGAGGATGTGTTCGAAGCCGAGCCGGATATAGGCGGGCGCAGCGGCGGCTTGGGCGGTGGACAGGTCGAGCCTGGGGCTTGCCGGTTTGAGGACGGCGGTGCGTGTCTCTCCGTCGAGATAGTTCAGTTTGACGAAGACATCGGTGAGCGTGCGTTCAAGGCCGGAGATCAGGATGTCGCCCGAGCGCATGTCGCAAGCGACGGTCCATTTGCTGATGATCGCGCCGTCGAGCAGGCCGGTTTGGGGCTCGCTTTGTGGGGTGCAGGTTTCGGGCAGGACGGGATCGACGACCAAGCGGCGGCCATCAATGACGGGTTGTTTCCAGATGATGTCGAAGGCGGCGTCGCTCTGCTCGGTGATTTCGAGATAGGCCGGACGGATTTCGTGGGCCTCTGCGCGGGCGACGAGCGAGACGATGGAGAGGATGAGAAGAAGGCCAAGCCGGATCAAGACGGGGCTCCGTCGATGATGACCTGATAGCGCTCCATCAGGGTTTCGAGCGCGGCGGCATCGCGCACGCGTTTCTGACGCTCGGTTTCATTGGCGCGCACTTTGTCGGCGACGGTTTCGAAGGCGGGTATGCCGCCGGGGGTCCGCGTGTCGATTTTGACGAGATGATCGGCCAGACGCGAGCGTAAGGGCTGGGACCATTCGCCGACGGGGAGCTCGAACACATCGCGCGCAAAGTCGCGGCCAAACAGGCGGCCGAGGCTGGTCTCGTCAATATCGACATGACGCCTCGCCAGCATGAACGGGTCGCCGACCTGATCGGGGCTTGGGGCGTCGGGGGTGTTGAGCCGGGCGGCGATGTTGGCGATCTCGGCGTCGCGGCTGGTGCCAGCGGAGGGAATGTTGAACGGGACATGGACGAAGCTGATGCGGACTGGCGCGCGGTATTGTTCGGGATTGGCGTCGAAAGCTGTGCGCAGGTCGGCGTCGGTCAGGGTTTGTGTGCTCGTGTCATTGGACAGGAGGAAGCCCATTTTCTGGGCCAGTCGCCGGCGGATGATGGTGTCGTCTTCGTCGAGGCCGAGCCGGAGGGCTTCGCGATAGAGCACTTCCTCGCGGACATATTCGGCGAGCAGGCCACGCACATCGTCAGGGGTCGGCTCGCGGCCCGCCTCGCCTGCCCAGATTGTCGAGAGCCTTTGGAGGGCGTCCTGGCTGATGATGATGGTGCGTTCGGCGGTCGATTGTCTCGACTGCCAGAGCGTGTGGGCGGCGAAGATGACGGCGCCGATCAGCAGGAAGTGAACCAATGGCTCTTTGAGAAGCGCTCTGGCTTTGGGCATGGAATGTGTCCTGAATTATGGGGCGGAGGGGCTTGGCTGATACCAGATTGGCGAGGACCATGCCCGCTCTTGCAGGGTCAGCGGCAGATCGGGGTGCGGGGCGGTGCCTGCGCGCAGGGCGTCCCATGTCGACCACCGGCAGGTCGGGTTTTCCAAAACGCGTAGATAATAGACCGCGCGTTCATCGGCGGCAAAGGCCGGATCGCGCCAGGCGACGCGGAAGTCGGCAGCGCCTGTGTCGGCGGAGACGGAGCAGTCTTCAAGGTTTACGCGCGCGCCATTGTCCGGGCAGCGATGGGTTTCCGGGTCGGGCTGTGCGCCGCCTGAGCAGGCAATGTCATAGACCTGCTCCCTCGCCTGCCCGCTGGCGCCATCGAGCCAGACTTTGATCATTTGCAAGCGTTGCAAGGGCGCACTGGCGGCGTCGCGCATGGCCATAGCGATGAAGACGGGCGGGGAGCCTTCGTCTGTGCCGGAGAGGTGACCGCCCATCGGGACGCCTTGTTCATAGGCTTTGCGGATGAGGGCCGGATCGTCGAGCAGACCATCACCGAAGGCGGGGCTGGCGAACAGGCGAACGCGAAGGCGCGGGCCGGAGGTGCCGAAGGTTTCCTTGCGACGCATGGCGTCATAAATGGCTTCGCGCGTATTTTCCTCGGCCCAGACACCGGCGAGCCCTGCCGCGGACCAGCGCGAGAACCAGATCTCGGCATTGGCGTCGCGTTCGACCCCTTCCCAATTGGGTGCGCCGCCGGGCGGGATGGAGCCGCGTTGTTCGGGCGAGCCATCGACAATGCCGACTTTGGAGAAATGGGTCTGTTCGATCATCGAGCCGCCGGCGACATGGGTGTCAGTCGAGGCGATGAGGCCAAACTGGTAGGGGTTGAAACCGTTGCGGGCATCAAATTCGAGGCCGGTGCCGTAAGCCTCCCGGACGAAGCCGCCGGAGACTTTGGAGCGGATGTCGCTGCCGATGAGGTATTCATATTGCTCAAAGCCTGCCCATTCATCATTGGGCGAGAGGCTGGGATGGGTTTCGGAGGTGCCTTTGACCTGGCTGATCTCGGTCAGGGGTTCATTGCGCATGCGCTGGGCGGCATAGGCGGCGGTCAGGGGTGCGCCGTCGAAGGTCTCGGCTTCGAACATTTCGCCGTTTGAGACATTGGAATTGTGCGGTACGGCGAGCCCTTCAATGCCCGCTTCGCGCTGGGTGTCGAGCCAGTCCCAGAGCTTTTCGGGATTGACCGAATCGAGGGTCGAGAATGGGCGCGTGGGCGCTTCGCCGCGAAAGAAGACGTTGCGATGGAGGTTGCCGCCTTGAAATGTGGAAGTGTATTCATAGGCGGCGAATGTGGTCAGGGTGCCGGGGTCATAATGGCGGTCAGCGGCGGCGACGGTGTCGGCCCAGACGGACAGGCTGGTGGCCTCGTCTACGATTTCAGGATCGGTATTGCCCGAGCGGACCGCGCCGGAGACGCGCTGGAAGGCGGCGAGGATGTCGGCTTGATCGGTGCTGAACAGTCCGGCGGCGATCTGGCGTTTGGAAAGCGGGTTGTCAGGGTCGGCCATGGCGGGCAGGACGCCGAGATATTCGGCATGATCGGTGACGGCGACAAAATCGAGCGGAGCCCCGGGCAATTTGATCTCGAAGCCGCTGGGGTGGGTTAGCCCCTCGCCTTTGGCATAGCGGTAGGCATCGTCTGGGGTGACGCGGACATTGAAGATGAAGGCATCAAACGAGTTGCGGGTGTGAATGTGCAGATCGCCAAAATAGGCATTGCGGTCGGGATTGTATCCGGCGGTGCGATTGTCTGGTGCGGCTTTGGCGGGGGCGCTGTGGTCGGAGGGTGCGGGCGCGGATGGCTCTCCGCCGCAGCTTGCAAGACATAGCGCGCTCACGCTCATCAAAATTGAGACTGGAAACCGCATAACCCTCTCCCTTTCGGCTTGGGGTGCAGTATTGAACAGAGTTTGCCATTGGGCAATTGCCGGTGTCAGGGGTTTTGGGACTTCCCTTGAGGCAAGCGATTTAGACGCGCGCGCGGTCTCTGAGCAATGCGGCGGCACCTGCGAGGGCGACGAAATCGCCGTGCATGAGGCGGACTGGAATGGGCAACATATAGTCGCTGCGGGGGCCGCGCTCGAGGAAATAGGCTTGGGCGTCGCTTTGGCTGAGCCACGGGAGCAGCCGTGCCGATACGCCGCCAGCGAGGACGACGCCGCCGCGTGCGCCATTGGCGAGCGCCATGTCACCGGCAAAGCCCATCGCGGCGCGGGCGCGTAAGGCACAGACTAGCTGGCAGATCTCGTCGCCCTTTGCGGCGAGGGCGAGCATTATGGCAGGTTCTAATGGTACGAAATCGCGGCCGTGAAGTTTGCACATGGCGCGGTGGACGGGCTCCAACCCTTTGCCCGATGTGACAAGCTCGTAGGAGACGAAGCCATGCTCGGCGCGCAAGATGTCGGCGATGGCCGTGTCTTCGTCAGAGCGCGGAGCGAACGCGGCGTGACCGCCCTCGCCGCCTAAGACGTGCCAGCTTTTCCCATTTGGCAGGAGGGTTGCCATGCCGAGCCCTGTGCCTGGCCCCGCGACGAGGATGGGCGCGTCCGGATCGGGCTGTCCGTTGAGCAGGGTTTCGAAATGGGCTTCGCCAAGTTCTGGCACGGCGCGGGCCATAGCGGCGAAATCATTGACGAGGGTGACGGAGGACAGGCCGAAGCGCTCTTTTAGCTCTGTGGTCGAGATACGCCAGTCGCGATGGGTGAGTTGAACCTCGCCCTCGCTGACAGGTCCGGCGACGGCGAACAGGGCGTGGTCTGGGAGGGTGTCGCACGTGTCGAGATAGGCGGCGACGGCGTCTGCGAAATGGGTGTGGTCGTCGCCATTGAGCTTTTGGGCGTGGGCGACGCTCCCCTCGCCCATCTCTCCTGTGGCGAGGCCGAAGCGGGCATTTGTGCCGCCAATGTCTCCGATCAGTGTGGTGTGTGGCATCAGGTTTTGCTCTGATTTGTGAAGGAGAAGACGCTTGCGCCTTGGTCGGCATGGGAGACTGTGGCGCGGAACCCGTCGAACATGTCTTGTCCGAGACCGGCGGGCGCGGCGTTCGGGCGAAAGGGTTTGGGCTGGCGGGTGGCGAGAATGTTGGCGGCGTCTTCAAGCTCGAGACGGCCTTCATCGGCGCGTAAGGAGATAATGTCGCCGTCTTGCAAATAGGCGAGCGGACCGCCATTGGCCGCTTCGGGCGCGAGGTGGATGGCGGCGGGGACTTTACCGGATGCACCCGACATGCGGCCATCTGTGACAAGGGCGACGCTGTGTCCGGCATCCTGCAATGCGCCGAGGATTGGTGAGAGGCCGTGAAGCTCGGGCATGCCATTGGCGGCGGGGCCCTGGAAGCGGACGGCGATGATGAGGTCTTGGTTCAGCTCGTCATTTTCGAACGCGGTGCGGACATCGGCCTGATTGTCGAACACGCGCACGGGCGCGCGGACGGTGCGGTGTTCGGGTTTGACGGCGGAGACTTTGATCATGCCGCGTCC
>CALLCD010000136.1 GCA_938049795.1 uncultured Hyphomonadaceae bacterium
CGCTGGCGAGTTTGGCGACCAGACGTATAGAAAGACGATAAATATGACCGACATGGATGATCCTTCCGAGCCGACCGATCCAATTGATGCCCAGTTCGAACCGGCCCCGCCCAGCGCCGACCATGTCGTCCCGCCCGAAAAGCCCCGCAAAACCCCCGGCTGGATGGCCCTGATCGCAACCGGCGTCCTCGCCACCATATTGGGCGCAGGACTGGGCGCAGGCATTAGCGGCCACTCAAACGGCGCGTCCAGCTCCAGCGACACCGCCCCCGACACCAGCGACTACCAATCCCAAATCGCCGCCCTCGAAGCCGACCAACAAAAACTCGGCTCCCGCCTTGCCGCCCTCACTGCCGATCTCGAACAGGCCGAAACCCGCCTCGCCGAAGAGATCGCAAGCGCCGCTACAAATGCTCCGGACACCGATCAGGACGAAAGCCTGTCCCAAACCCTCGCCACGCTCTCGGCCCGCGTCGACCTCCTCTCCGCACTCCCCGAAGGCGAGGGCGAAGACACTGGCGCACTGTCGGCTCGCTTGCTGGCGTTTGAGCAATCCCTCGCCAATCTCCAAACCGGCCAAGGCACCCGCGCCGAAGCCCTCGCCGCACTCACCACGCGCCTGACCACACTCGAAGCTAGCGCAGGCGAAGAGGGCCGTGTGGACCAAAGCGAACTGGTCAGCCTCTATGAAGACATCTCCAATCTCAAATCCCAACTCGCCGGTCTCACAGAAGACACCGCAAACCAAACCGACCTCGCCGCCAGACTGGACCAGATCGAAACCCGCGACACCGCCGCCCTCTCTGCCCTAAGCGAGAGCCAATCCACAGGCCAGGCCGCCCTCGCGCTCATCGCCCTCCAATCAGCCAGCGACCGCGGCGTCCCATTCCCGGAGCTCATCCCCGCGCTTGAAACCGCCGGAGCTGATGCCGGCCTCCTCGTCGAGCTGCGCACCATCGCCCCCACTGGCGCACCCAATATGACCAAACTCCAGAACCTGCTCTATGGCGGTCTCTTGGCAGCCCGCGCGCAGACCGGCACCGAGCAGGGCGCTGACGATACGGGCAGGGACGATGGCTGGGGCTGGGTCCGCCGCACCTTTGGCGACAGCGTGAAAATCACCCCGCCCGAAACCACCGGCACCGACACCGCCAGCACAAATCAAACCCTCGAAGACATCGCCAATGATGCCGGCAGCCTTCTGTCGCTTGGCAATATCACAGCCGCCATAGCCGAGCTCGACAAGCTTGAGGGTGCCGAACACGCCGCGTTCTCCGACTGGCGCGAGGCGGCCGCCCGGCGTCTCAAACTCGACGCGGCCCTGATCAATCTAAGCACTTCCCTGCTGGAACAGGGGCGCTAACCGATGATCCGGCTTTTCTTCATTCTGGTCTGCATTGCCGCCGTCGCGGTCGCAGCATTCCTCCTCGCCCAGATGCCTGGCAGCGTCACCATCAACACGGCAAGCGGCGGGGTCGAACTCCCGCTCGTCCTGTCCGCCGCCGCCCTCCTCGTGCTTGGCGGCGCGGTGGCTCTGTTCTGGGGCGCATTTGTCGGACTGTGGAGACTGCCCGGAAAAATCGGCAAATCCCGCCGCTTGTCCAAAGTAAAAAAGGCCAATCTCGCGCTCACCGACGGCTTGCTCGCCGCCGAAGCGGGTGATGTCAGCGTCGCCAACAAGCTTGCCAAAAAAGCCGCCGACCATGCCGACGACGAACGCCTCAAAGTCCTCCTCGAAGCCCGCGCCGCCGAAAGTGCAGGGGACTGGTCCGCCGCCGAACGCGCCTGGGCTCAACTTGCCCGTCTGCCCGGCGGACAGCTTGCCGGATTGCGCGGCACGGCGATGGCCGCAATGGAACGCGGTGATCCGTCCACGGCAGAATCAAGTGCCCGCGAAGCCCTTGCCCTCAAATCTGGCGCCGACTGGCCATTCAATTCCCTGTTCGATCTGCAAGTCGCGCGCGGAGACTGGAAACAAGCCCTCGACACATTAGAACTTGGCGAACGCCGCAAACTGATCAAGGGCGATTCCGTAAAACGCCGCCGCGCCGTTCTGCACACAGCCCATGCCGTCAGCCTGCCAAATGGCGACCGCACCGACGCCCAAAAAGCCCTCGCCGAAGCCATCCGCGCCGCGCCCGATTTCCCGCCCGCCGCTTGGCATGGCGCGCGCCAATTGCTGCTCGACAAAAAAGACAAAGCGGCCATGAATGTGCTCGAACTTGGCTGGAAAGCCCGTCCGCACCCGGCCTTTGTCCAACTGGTCCGGCAATTGTCGCTCGGCGAAGAAGAGGCGCTCACCCACAAACGATTGAGAGCTCTCATCGAAGCCAATCCCGAACATTATGAAAGCAAAGTCCTCGAAGCCGAGCTTGCTATGGCCGAGGGGGATTGGGTCGCCGCCGTCAAGACGCTCGCCCTGCTCGTCGAAACCACGCCAACCGGACGGCTCTGCCTGCTTATGGAGCGCGCGCTGACCGGCTATGGCGACAAGACCGAGGCCGCCCGCTGGGCCCGCATGGCCGTCACCGCCGCGCGCGAAGCGGACTGGTCAGACCTCGAACCCAAAGGCGGCGCATTTGCTTATGGTGCCGGCGACTGGGCGCGTCTCGTCTACAAATTCGGCGATGCCGGCCAACTCGTCCACCCTCGCCACGAAGCCTTCGCCCGCGAGCTTGACGTCGCCCGCGCCCTGACCGCGCTGCCGGCCCCCGAAGAGGACACCCCCGCCAAACCCAACGTCAAACTCCCCCCCGGCGACATGCAACAACCCATCGACTACGTCCCGGAGGAATAAGTTCCGTGCACGACTCCCCGCGGCTCGACCGCGGGGCCCA
>CALLCD010000137.1 GCA_938049795.1 uncultured Hyphomonadaceae bacterium
TCGCCGCGCGCAAGGCGGATCTCAATCTCACGCAACTTCGCAATCACTTCTTCGGGTTTGGCTCTCTTGCCCATCGTTCAACTCCATATCTGAGCCAAACTAACTTCAAATTCTGGACCACTTTTGGGGAAGCAGTCCAGCCGGCTCTGACACGATTGAGTACTCCATGTTCAACACTGCGATCACCTTCGATTTGGTCAATCAGGATCTCTCCGGTGGGGCTGCGGTGAACGACGATATCTCGAGCATCGAAAATGTCATCGGAACGAACGGCAATGATGCCTTCTTTGATGGTACGGGCACGAACGCGCTCGATGGCGGCGCGGGCAATGACACGTTCGTGGCAAATACCGGCGCAAATGTTTTCAATGGGGGAGGCGGCTCAGACACAATTGATTATTCTCTTTTCTTGACCGGCATTACCTTCGATCTCGCCGCGCAGGATCTCTCCGGCGGCGCTGCGGTGAACGACGATATCTCCAGCATCGAAAACGCCATCGGCACCAGAGGCTCTGACACATTCATCAGCAGCACGGCGGACAATATCTTCACCGGCGGCACGGGCGCGGACAGTTTCGAGTTTGCAGCCGCAAGTTCCGGAAATGATGCGATCACGGACTTCTCCAGCGCTCAGGGCGACACGATTTCGCTTGCGGGCGCGGCGTCTTTCGCAGACCTCGACATCACCCAAGTGGGCGCGGATGCTGTGATCAATCTTGGCAGCGGCAACACGCTGACCCTGGAAGGCACCAATGTAGCGAATCTCACAGCGGCGGATTTCGGCTTCGGCAGCAGCGGATCAGCAATCCTCGACCGCGATGGAAGCGCCACAGCCGAGCGGAGCAATGTCTCGAGCGCAGCAGGGGATGAAAGCGAAGACACCTTCGTCTTCGTCACCAGCGCGTCCTTGCCGCCCGTCTCCTACGAACGCGACAGCTTCGGCATAGACCTCGAAACATCTCCATCTGATACAGATATGCAGGCAGAGGACTATATCGGCATGCTCGATCTCGATCAGGTTATCGGACAGGATGCATTCGGCTTGTTCTTCATTCAGGACGATTTCCTTGTCTAACGGGACGTGACAATTCTCACGGCACATGCGAAAGCCTTTCCAGAAAGTGAGCCATAAGGCTTTCGCATGATAACCCGCCAAGTTTGGACAAAGGACGACCATATGAGTTTTACGGGCGAAGGTCTGGCTGCGATTGCTTTGCGAGCAGGCGCATTGATCATGGACATCTACGCGACCGACTTTGACGTCTCGTCCAAAACCGACGCGTCACCCGTGACCGAAGCAGACGAAAAGGCCGAAGCGCTGATCCTCGCCGCGCTGAACGACCTTGCCCCCGAAATTCCTATCCTTGCCGAAGAAGCCGTGGCCGCCGGCGATATTCCCGAAATCGGCGACAGGTTCTTTCTGGTGGACCCGCTCGATGGCACCAAGGAGTTTATCAACAAGCGCGGCGAATTTACGGTCAACATTGCCTTGATCGAGCATGGACGCCCTGTCATGGGCGTCGTTTTCGCACCCGCGCTCGACCGGCTCTTTGTGGCCGATAGCGTCTCGTCAGCCTGGCAAGCCGCTGCAAAACCCGGAGAATCTGTCCCGCTCTCCACCGAACGGACACCCTTACGCATACGCAGCGTCTCAGGCGGGCTGACCGCCATTGCGTCCAAATCCCACCGCACACCGGAAACTGACGCCTTCCTCGAGCAGTTCCACGTCGCGGACATCATCTCGGCCGGCTCCTCGCTAAAATTCTGCCTGATCGCCGCAGGGGAGGCCGATCTCTACCCGCGCATGGGCCGGACAATGGAATGGGACACAGGCGCCGGACAGGCTGTCGTCGAGGCGGCGGGCGGGCGCGTCCTACAAGAGGATGGCGCGCCCTTGCTCTATGGCAAAACCGCGCGCGGTTACGACAATCCGCACTTCATCGTCTATGGCGATGTCACCCCGCGCGAGGCACCTTAGAGCACACCGTCTGCCAGCCGGATGAGATACTGCCCATAATCCGCATTCGCCATCGGCGCGGCGAGGGCACATAGCTGCGCTTCATCAATATAGCCGCGTTTGAAGGCAATCTCTTCGATGCAGGAAATTTTCATCCCCTGACGGGCCTCCAGAGTTTGTACGAAATGTGACGCTTCAAGCAGGGCGCTATGCGTGCCCGTATCAAGCCATGTAAACCCGCGCCCCATCATGCGCGCAGACAGTTTGCCCTCGTCAAGATAGGAACGGTTGAGATCCGTAATTTCGAGCTCGCCTCGCGCAGATGGCACCACAGCGCGCGCCCGCTCACACACACTGGCATCATAAAAATAAAGCCCCGTCGCCGCATATTTCGACTTTGGTTGCTCCGGCTTTTCCTCAATCCCGATCACGCGGTTTTCGGCATCAAATTCAAGCACGCCATAGCGTTCAGGATCGGCCACGCGATAGCCGAATATCTCCGCCCCCTCGGTCAGTCCTGCCGCCGCTTCGAGCATGCTTGGCAGGCCATGCCCATAGAAAATATTGTCCCCCAGCACCAATGCGGCTGGCCCGCCCGCCAGAAAGTCTTCGCCAATAATAAACGCCTGCGCCAGACCTTCAGGGCGAGGCTGGACGGCATACTCAATCGCAAGTCCGATACCCGACCCGTCCCCCAAAAGCCGCTCGAACGCCGCCCTGTCTTCGGGCGTCGTGATAATGAGTATCTCGCGAATACCGGCCAGCATCAGCGTGCTCAGCGGATAATAGATCATCGGCTTGTCATAGATCGGCAGCATCTGTTTGGAGACCCCGCGTGTGATCGGAAACAGGCGCGATCCGGTGCCGCCTGCGAGGATAATGCCCTTCATGAACCTGCTCCCGCACGTGCATGCAGGCCAAGCCGCCCGCCCGAATGCCCGCGCGCTTTGATCGCGTCGATCCAGTCTTGATGGGCGAGATACCAATCCACAGTGCGCGCCAGCCCCGTGTCCAGATCTGTCGCAGGACGCCAGCCCAGTTCGCGCTCGATCTTGGAACAATCCACCGCATACCGCTGATCATGCCCGGGCCGGTCGGTGACAAATTCGATAAGCCCGGCATGCTTGCCGCGGGGCGCATCGGGCAAGCGCGCATCGAGCAGCGCACAAATCGTCTCGACAAGTTGCAAATTGCTCCGCTCCGCGCGGCCACCGACATTGTATGTCTCTCCAGCCTTGCCCTTGGCCGCAATCAACAAAAGCGCATCAGCATGATCGTCCACATAGAGCCAATCGCGCACATTGCTGCCATCGCCATAGACAGGGATAGGCGCGCCCGCCCGCGCTTTGCCGATCACCACAGGGATCAGCTTTTCGGGAAACTGGAACGGGCCATAATTGTTCGAGCAATTGGAGACAATGACCGGCAAACCATATGTCTCGCCCCAGGCCCGCACCAGCATGTCCGAGGCCGCTTTAGAGGCCGAATAGGGCGAGTTGGGCTGATAGGGCGAGGTCTCCGTAAAAGCGCCCGTCGACCCAAGCGAGCCGAACACTTCATCCGTCGAGACATGATGGAACCGGAAGCCCGCCTGCGCTTTGCCCGAACCCAGATAATCGCGCGCTACCTCCAGCAGCGTAAATGTGCCGTTGATATTCGTATCAATGAACGCCGCCGGTCCATCTATCGAGCGGTCGACATGGCTTTCCGCCGCCAGATGTATCAGCACATCGGGCTGGAATCCGCCGATCAGCTCGGCCATGCGGCCCGCGTCGCAAATATCCGCTTGGGCAAACGTATACCCCGCTTCCGCCTCAACGCTCGACAGATTGGCGAGATTGGCCGCATAGGTCAGCTTATCGACATTGAGCACGCTCGCCCCGCGCGCTATTGCCAGCCGGATGACCGCCGAGCCGATAAAGCCCGCCCCGCCCGTAATCATCAGTTTCATTGCGCACTCCAGATCGGCTCGACCTCTTTCATTGGCATTCGTACCGATCCATCGCAAGGCCCGTTTGCGGGGAGCCTATCGAGCGCGGCACGCTTCGATGGCTTGAGGCCACTGTGTTCCGCCGTCGAGCTTCTCCGAGAAACACCCGATCTGCGCATCCGGATCGGTCGAACCCGCACAAAGCGACAAGGCGTTCGCCGGCACCCAGACCGTCCCGCCGCCCCAATTAAGCCCGTCCGTCATGATCTGAGAAAAACACACAGCCGGCCCTTCAGAGGCTGGGGTCGTCCCGCACAAGCGGTCAAGTTCGTCATCCTGCCAGTCGCGATCCCCAAAGCCGCCCATTTCGCGCGCTTTGGTCGTGCATATCTCAAGATCGAGATTGAAATCATCCGGCCAGGGCGAGGCAATCTCGCTTGTGCCATGAAGCGCAGTGCCGGACAGACCGAGCGGGGCTGACCCTGCCGCAAACACCGCCCGCTCTGAGGC
>CALLCD010000138.1 GCA_938049795.1 uncultured Hyphomonadaceae bacterium
AATTCCGGCTTCGCCCTGCTTGATGACAAACGCCTTTTGGGCGTCCGTGAACTTCGATGCTCGCATCGCTTCTTCTCCTCCCAGCCAAATCCAAACTTAGCCGAAACTCCAGCCAAAAGCGATCCAGTTTCTTGGGGGCAGAGCAACTCCCCACGAGCCTTCCCCCTCGTCTGCTCGACAGGCGCGCGTCAGCGGCATACGTTGGACTATCGGCTTCGAAATTTGACGAGCTGGTGGGTGACGGGCGCATGCCCCGACCCAAGAGAATTGATAGACGAAGGGCTTGGGATATCCGCGCGCTCGATAATGCGATTGACGCACTGCCTAGCGGAGACGAGATCGAAAACAATCCCTTCGATGATTAGCGGGTGATGTGATGCAGATAAGGTTGAAATACGTTGTCGAAGATATGGACCGCCACGGAAATGTGCGGCCCTACTATCGACGCCGGGGACAGCCCAAGGTCAGACTCCCCGCGCCCGTTGGCTCGCCAGAGTTTCTGACGGCTTACAAAGCGGCGCAGGCGGGCGTTCAGCAGGAGATTGATCAACCGGGGTTACCAAGAATCAAACCCAAAAGCTTGCGCTGGCTCTGCGTTCAGTATTTCAAGTCACCCGGTTACAAGCGGCTAGCGCCCCGCACGCAAAAGATCAGGCGGCGCTTCCTGGAGCGACTCTGCGACCGGGTGGACACCAAGGGTCGCAAAGATGACGACAAACCTTATGCGCTCCTGGAGCCGTGCCATGTTCGCAAATGGCGCGATGAGCGGCAGGCGACGCCTGCCGAGGCCGACAATCTCGTAAAAGCTGTGCGTGTTCTATACAGCTTCGCTATCGAGAGCGATCTTCACTACCGCAACCCGGCAATCAGCGTGAAGAACATCGACCGGAACTCCAAAGGTATCCATTGCTAGACGGAGGACGAGATTGCCATTGGTAATGGTCCCATTTTGCATGGGTTTCAAAGCTAGACTTCACGCAGCTTGTTTGAGTTTCATGGCGGGTGTTATGCCGCCGATGGCCGCGCTCATCGGGCTCGAACCGATGGCGCCAGGTGTCGCGCTGCGCCGTTGATTGTTGTAAGTCCATAGCCAGCTTGTGGCGTGGCTCTGTGCCTCCTCGATTGATTGCCAGATGTATTGCCCGAGCCATTCAGTCCTGACCGTGCGATTATAACGCTCGATATAGGCGTTCTGCTGCGGGTTCCCAGGCTGGATGTACATTAAGCCAATCCCCTGTTTCTCAGCCCATGTCTGCAGCTTCGCGCTGATGTTTTCGGGGCCATAGCACATAAGCAACTTGCTGATTTGAGGTCATGGCCGTCTGCGGCGCATAACGACGCAGGCAGGCGGCCATGACCGGGCGACAGGTCTTCTAAAGTGGGTTTGCCAACTCACACACAAAGGAGACTGACCGACCATGGCACGCACACATTCTACATCATCTGAGCCATTACTCGTAGCTATTGATATCGCCAAGTATCGGCACGAGGTCCTGATTGCCGGACCGGGGCGCAAACGTAGACGGCGGATAAGTTTGTGTAACACACGCGAAGATTATGAGCGGATAACAGATATCCTGACCGATTATAACCAGCCTGTCCAAGTGGGATTTGAAGCTACCGGCGACTATCATCGTCCCCTTGCCTGGTGGCTCCATCAGGCCGGTTTTGAGCTGCGACTCATATCCTCATTGTCTCTGGCGAGAACACGGGAAGCAATGCACAACAGCTGGGATAAGAATGATCCCAAAGATGCTCAGGTCATGCTGCATATGATGCAGACCGGGCTCACCCAGATTTGGCATGATCCGCTGGTCCACGGGCTGAACGATCTGCAAGAGCTGTCCAAGACACATGCTGCCATATCACAGACCAAGACAGAGTTCTGGCATCGTTTGCGAACGCATTATCTGCCGCTGTATTTTCCAGAGGCAGAGCGCTTTGCTGGTAACTCTCGCAGCGATTGGTTCCTTGCTTTCCTGGAGCAGTTTCCAACACCCGGCAGTATAACATGCCTCAGTGAGGAGGCGTTTATTGAAGCTGCTTGGGATGTGGTTGGTAAAAAGGTTTCCAAGCGCCGATTGCTATCTGATATATATGCTACAGCCACTGATTCCATTGGGCTTCCTGTCGATCTGTCTTCGCCCGCTATTGCCATGTTCAGACTTGTATTGAGTGAAGGGCGCGGCCTGATCGCCAAGCGTAATGAGATTGAGCGACGAGCCGAAGCCTTGCTAGAGGGCCATGAAGATTACACGCGGCTAAAGTCCATACCCGGCATAGGCCCAATCAACGCACTGACCATTCTTGCAGAAGCCGGAGACTTGCGTCGGTTTAAACATCACAGGCAGTTCCTAAAGTTCTGTGGTCTGAACCTGTCAACACAGCAATCAGGTATCTTCAGAGGACAGACCAAACTCTCAAAGTTCGGCAATGCCCGCCTCAGGCGGACCTTCTGGATGGCTTCGCAGGTGGCAATCCGACAGCGACAGAACAGCTTCAGAGACAAATACGAACGTTATATCGCCAGAGACACAACGGACCGGCACCTCAAGCGTAAAGCGCTGACCGCCGTGACTGCAAAAATGGCGCGAACAGCTCACGCGGTCATCAAGACCGAGACCGATTACCGCCCCTTCTTTGAAGGACGCGGACCCAGGCGGAAGGACCCCGCTCTGTAAGGGCCATAGAGGCGCATATCGCGACCTCGTAGATAATGTTTGGGTCTTCTGCCTGGGAACTCAGATCTCGTCTTAAGGACGGTAAGAGCCAAAACTCATTGGACTCTGTGTTTGCTATGGAAGAACTGACTTCTTGACCGCAGAAGACGCCTGGGTAATTTTACTACTCTGGCGCAGCTCAATCATCCGAGCTGCGCACAGCCGACCTGTCGGCCAAATATCAAGCAAGTTGCCGTCATAGGACGTTATCGGCGCGTATGGACTTGGGATAGCCGAACACTTTGCAAGCCCGCTCCAGTGTTTGCACAACATCTTCTCCTTTGTAACTGAACCGTGGATCCACAATTGGAGAGAACCGCGAGAAGGTATCCACCACCGTTAGC
>CALLCD010000139.1 GCA_938049795.1 uncultured Hyphomonadaceae bacterium
GCGCCTGCACCGGCTTGGCCGCGGCCCTGGATTGTGCCGGAATTGTTGACATTGATGACGGTGCCGCCAGCAACGCCTTCAGCGGAAAAGCCTGCGCCCAAATTACCAGCGCCGGCATCGATTGAGCCGGCATTGTTCAGGGTGAAATCTGTTGCGGTGGCGTTGGTGTAGACCGTGCCATTGCGTTGGTCGGCCGTGCCGAGGATCACGCCGTCATTGTTCAGAGTGGCGCCGTCGCCATCAATCTGGACGACGCGGCTGTCGCCGTTCAGGGTGCCGGTTGCGGTGTTGTTGACAATTCCGCCGAGCGTGCCGTCTGCAACCTGAACTGTCTGGCTGCCATTGATTGTGGCCAATGTGCCGGCATTTGTCAGTGTGACATCATCATTAGCGAATAGAACAACAGGAGCGCCATCAACGGTGCTTGTGGTTCCGGCAGCAACGGAGATGGTCTCGCCATTTGCCTGGCTTGTGATGGTCATGGTGTTGCCGTCCGCGACTACGGTTTGCGCACTTGCAGCGGCAAAGAGACCGGACGCGGAGATCAGCGTAACGAGAGATGCGGACGTTTTCAGAGCTGCGTTCAAGCGCGACTTCTGTCCAGAGGTGGGAGGAGTGTGAGACATAATAATAGCCCTTAGCTGTCATGACGAATAGAAACTTGTTGTGACCGAATGCTGCGTTGATGGAGCGGCATGAAATGCCTGAGGGGAGGGTCCGCAGCACCCGGTCACAGGAATAAGTCGTGCGAGGGGCGGGAGGGGTTCAATATTTCTCAAAAGAATGTGCGTCGATTGTAAAAATGCAAAAAACGCAAGGGGTTAACCTTGCGTTCTTCTGCGATGTTGCGATGTGGTGTGTGGTGCTATGGCTGCGTTGCCGGTGGCTGACAGTCACCCGACAACCGTGCCAGACCACGTCCGTAAACCGGATCAGGCCCCGTTTGGCCCAGATCAACCGCGTCTGCACTGATTTTTGCGCGCGCGGTTTCGGTGTCCAGGCTGCCGGAGCGGGCGATATTGCTGGCGACGAGGGCTGTGACAAAAGGGGTCGCAACCGAGGTGCCGCTGAGATATTGGCTGCTCGATCCATTGTGGACGAAAATATCGACCCCGGGCGCAGAAAAATCGACATGGTCGCCGTGGATCGCTTGTGCATAGATGTTGCGCGATTGATCAATGGCGGTGACGGCGATGACATCCTGGTAGGCTGCCGGATAGCGCGGCGCAGCATTTGGTCCGTCATTGCCGACAGCGGCGACCAGAATCATGCCTTGATTTGTGGCGCGCTGGACCACGCGGTCGAGGATGACATTATAGGGGCCAGCGAGGCTGATATTCACAAGCTGGACGCCTGATGCGCCCATCCAGTCGATCGCCTGAATAATCTCCGGAACGCCCGCGCCGCGTTGTTCGGCCTCGTCACCCGGGATCACAGACGCGCTGTAAAGTTCTGCATCGGCCAGCCGGCCCTTGCCAACAAGAAGATCGGCAATCGCCGTGCCATGCGCGCTGCCGCCGCCCGGTGTCGTGAAGGCTTTTTGAACAATCTCGACATCGGCCAGCGCCGGGCTTGATGTGTCAACAGAGCCGTCAATCATGCCGATGCGGATATTGGCGAGACAGCCGATTTTCGGCCAGGCGAGCATGGTCTGCGCGTAAAGGCGTGGCCCGGGTTTTGTGGGCTGGGTGTCGGTGGTTGCTTCGGCGTCCGACTGGACTGTGTAGAGATGGTCGAGGCCGGCCGAGGCGCTTGGCTCCATTGTTTTCATGTCACTTATCGCGACTGCGCCGCTGACCCCGCGGGGGCGTTCAAAGTCGAGCATGATCATATCAAGGCTTTGCAAATCCGAGCGGTCATTGAGTTGGTAGCCGCGCCGTGCCGCATTGACCAGAAGCGTGTTGGCCTGCTGGTTGGTGCGGACGAGCACAATCACATTCGTGCTGCGCGCAAGCGTGTCTGCATCCTCTGAAACGAGAGCGGCTGGCGGGCTTTGCGGCGCAAAACTTTCGCAAGCGGCAAGGCTTAGCGCCGCAATAGCGCATCCAAATATCCGAACTGAAGAATGCATGATCAAGCCTTTTCCCATTATGTAGAAGGTCTGTCGGTTCAGCGATTGTATAGGTTCAATTTAGAAATGAGAATAAGCAGGGCTGCACTTAGAATCTACGGGATATGCTGAAAAATAGCCGCTGGGTGTCGGTGGCGAAGGTCTGGGCTTCGTAATGTGCATAGACAAGTGCGATTTGGAATTGAGACACGGTCGTGCTGAGCGAGAGGTCAATTTCCTTGCCATAGCTTGCTGATCCGCGTTCGGCGTCAAACCAGTGATAACTGGCTTTGGCCTTTATATCATCGAGAAACCCGCCGCTGCCAATCGACCAGGTGCCCGACAGCGCGAGATCGCGCACGCCGTCTGGTGGGGTGATGAGGAATATGTCGGCTTCGCCCTGGAATTTGTGCAAGGTGGCGACGGGGGTCTGGAAGGATTGTCCGTCGCCTGCGCCGAGTGTTTCAGCGCGAAATCCGGCTTTGAGCGGGCCAAAGAAGGCTTGAGCGCCTGCGAGCCAATAGTCGGCACTGTAATCTACTGGATTGTCGGCAAAATCTCTCTGGCGCGCATAAGCGGCTTCGACATCGAGGCCAATTGTGTCGCGGTGCCAGCGGCCGTCAAATCGAACGCCGGAGGTGCGGGAGGCATTGGTGTTGTCGAGCGCTTCTTGCGGGCCGGTTTCAAGGTCGAGGGCGTAATGAAAGGCACCGATCCGGCCGATCGGGGTCTGGATATTGGCGTTGAGGAAGTAGGAGTCGCCGCGAAACCGGCCATTTGGATTGTCTGCGCCGAGCGCGCGATTGACGCGGTTGAAATAGCCCGCCTGGAAGGTTGAGCCCTGATCTGTGCGCCATGAGATATGGGCGGCATCGAATGTCTGGTCGTTCTGGCGGAAGGCGAAGGTTCCGATAAAGCGTTCATCGTCAATGGCGAGCCGTTGGCGGCCAAAGGTGAGGAAGGACTGGTCGGTCAGGCGGGCGGTCAATTGGAGGCGGTTAAGCTCAAAACTGTTCGGGTCGAGGACGACGGGCCGGTCTGGATTGTTGCCCGTGCCATCGTCGAAATCATTGACCAGAGCCAGGACCGCTTCGCCTTCGATCAGAGCGGAAAACCGCTTCAGAAACGAGCTTTCCAGCCCCAATCTCAAAGAGGTTGTCAGCGCGGTGGCGTCGAGCTCGCTTGCGTCTTCTTTGGCGTGTTCAAACCGCAACCGCGCATCGCCAAACAGCACGGGCGCGGCACCGCCACCATCTGCATGGGCCGGCAAAATCGTCATCCCGCTAAGAGAGCTGATGGCAAGTCCTACAAAATACCGTAGCACAAGTGATCCTTTGGTTGCAGACGTCGGCTGAGACTATGTCGCATTCGGTGAGATGATCAATGTTATAAGTTTGTCTATCAAAAATAGAAAGGTCGACTATGGGCATATGCGAGGCCGAAAGTGATATCAAATTTGGGATATTTTGAACCTTTCTGGCCGCTGCTTCGACAGACCACTGTAACAAGACAGTTGTACGCACTTGCCAAAGAGATGTAACGGTAAGCGGCGGTATCTCGGGAGAATAGCGTGGCTATCAATTTTGAAACCCTTTCTGATGATGAGAAAAGCGCTCGTCTGCTCGACTATGTTAAAGGTCGGTTAGATGAAGCTGCGCGCGCTCAGATTGACGAAATTGCCGCTGGCTCGCCAGATGTGCGTGAGGAATTGGAGTATTATAAAGGTCTAGCTCGCGCCGCTGAGGTGGAATTGGACCAAGAGGCGGCCCCCGGCGAGATGGGCTGGGCGCGCCTGTCGCGTGAGATTGCCGCCGAGAAAGCTGCTTCGGTGCCTGCGGCGGCAAACGATAATGGGCGCTGGTGGCGGTATGCCGCGATGGCGCTGGCGCTTGTGGTTTCGGGGCAGTTTGCGGCGCAATTTATTCCCGCCGCTCAGGATCAGGCTGAAGATCAGCGCTATATTCCTGCGAGCGTTCAGTCCACTGACACAATGGTTCAGGTGACATTTGTGCCCGAAGCGTCCGAAGCGTCTATTCGCAGTCTGCTGAACGCGGCGGGCGCGAACATTGTGTCCGGCCCGTCCGCGCTTGGCATTTACGAGCTTGGGTTTATGAACGAAGCGGCGCGCGATGCGGGGCTCGAAGCGCTTGTCGGCGCGACGGATGTGGTCGAATCGGCGGCGGCTCATCGCTAGACGCATTTGGCGTTTCAAAACAGGATCAGTGACGGCGCAGCTCATCCGGGCGTATCGGGGCTATTTGTCGGCGTCGGTCAGGCAGCGCAGCAGGAGTTTCTTGGCGTGCATGATACGCGTTTTGATGGTTCCGGCGGGGCAGCTCTCAAGCTCGGCAATTTCCCGATAGGTCAGATCCTCGAAGAAAGCGAGCTGGATCGCACTGCGATGGCTGGGGCTGAGCGTTTCGACACAGGCGCGCACGCGCTGGGCGTCCTGGAATGTCTCCAGCGCGGCATGGGGCTGGGGGGCATCATCCATTGTGTTCGGGTCGGGGTCGCGCAACACGGTGCGTCCGCCCTTGCGATTGCGGTCAACCGATTTGTTGCGCGCAATCGAGAAGATCCACGTTTTGATGGATGACCGCCCGCCAAATCGCGCCGCTGATTTCCAGACCTCCATCATGGTTTCGTGCATAATGTCGGAGGCTTCAAACGGATCGGCAAGCCAGACCTTTGCGAACCTGTAGACGGGCTCTGAATAGGTGTCATAGAGGGTCCGCATGGCCGTCTCGTCACCATCCGCAATTCTGGATATCAGATCAGGCTGTTCGTCTGGCACGTCGGGGGTCCCTCATGGAAGATCATAGATTGCGTTTACCCGAATTTCGGTTTTAATCCAGAGGAATAGAGGACTAATGACGCCAAAGTGACCCGCACTTGATAAGGGGGTTGCATGACAGCTGAACTCGCCGCAAAAGAGAGATGCGCCGTCTAAACCGGCCGGTCGCCGTTCACGGTGGCGCGGCGCATGTGTCGGCGCTGTCCGGCATAGTCGTTGAGCGCATAGTGCCAACAGCAACGATTGTCCCAGAAGGCAAGCGCGCCCGCGCTCCAGCGGAAGCGGCAGGTGAAGCGCTCGTCGCGTGAATGGTTGAACAGGAAATCAAGCAGCGGCTTGCTCTCGGCCCGGCTCATACCGGAAAAGCGCAAGGTGAAGGCGGGGTTCACGTAAAGTCCCTTGCGGCCGCTTTCAGGATGGGTGCGGATGACGGGGTGCTCGTATTCGGGCGCCTCGGTTGCGGTGCTGGCCTGCATGGATTTGCGCGCTTGGGCGGAGTGTCCGGCGGCGCTGTATTCGCGGCTGGCGGAATGGATGGCTTTGAGCGGGGCGAGCATGGCTTTCATCCCGTCCGAAAGCGCCTCATAGGCGGCGATCTGGTTTGCAAACAAAGTGTCCCCGCCGCTCTCGGGCACTTGGACGGCATAGAGCAGGGAGCCGAGCGCGGGCTTTTCCAGAAACGACATGTCGGTATGCCAGCCGCCGCCAAAGTTTACGGTGTCCTCGGGCTCTTTAATAATTTCCAGAAGCTCGGGATGGTCGGCCATGCCTTTGACATAGGGGTGCACATTGAGCGTTCCAAAGCGGCGGGCAAAGGCTTTGTGCGCGTCTGGTGTCAGCCCGTTTTGATCGCGGAAGAAGATGACATGATGGTCGAGAAAGGCGCGGTGGATGGCGGTGAACTGCTCATTTGAAAGCTCGGCGGACAGGTCAATGCCGCTAATTTCTGCACCAAGCGCGCCGGCAATGGGGGAGATGGTGAGGCCGTCCGCCACCCGCTACTCCATCCCCACCCGTGCGGCGTCTTCTGGCGTTTGCTCGGCTGTTGCCCGTATCAGCTTGGCGATGTTCTCTGCGCTCTCGGCGCCTTGGACGGCGATGGCGCGGTTGCCGATGAAGCAGGGTACGCCGCGTACACCCATTTGCATGAAGAGGTTCGCTTCGCGGGCGACGGTGTCCTTGTCGGCGTCGCCTTTGAGGAGGTCGGCGATAATGGCGCGGTCGAGGCCGATCTGTTCGCCGATATCGGCCAGCACATTTTTGTCGCCAATGTCACGATGGTCTTTGAAATAGGCTTCGAACAGGGCTTCTTTCGCGTCGAGCCCTTTGCCTTGACCTTGCGCCCAGTGGACGAGCCGGTGCGCATTGGTCGTGTTGGGCCGCATATTCATGTGGTCGAAGTCAAATGGAATGCCCTCGGCCTGGCCATAGTCTTCGAGCGCCGCGCGCATTTGTGCCCAGCGGTTTTTCGATGCGGATTTGGCGGTGTCATCAATGTCGCTGCCGAACTTGCCCTTCATATAGGTCTTATAGTCCATGCCGTCTTCGGGCACGGTCGGGTCAAGCTGGTAGGGGCGGAAGAGGATTTCGGTTTCGATCTCCGGCACAAGGTCAATCGCCGCTTTCAACCGGCGCAGGCCAAGCCAGCACCACGGGCAGACAAGGTCGGAGACCATTTCAATCGAGATTTTCTGGCTCATGCGGGTACGGGCTCTTTTTTGCTGGCGGCGTGTTTGAGGACGGTGAGATAATCGGGCTGGACTTCCATGCGCGCGGTGTGGCCCTTCTTTTCGAGCAGCTTGTGCGCCTCGGCGAGCCGATAGCAGGGCAGGTGCATGAACATGTGGTGCTCGCAATGATAGTTCACCCAGTAAGGTGCAATCGTTGCGCGTTCCCAGAGGCTTGCATGGGTCGTGCGGGCATGGCGCATTGGGTCGTCATTGTCAGGGGTGACGGCGTGTTCGGCAATATTGCGCAGCCGTGTGATCATCGGGAACCATGTCGCCATCGGCAGGAGCCACAGGACGAAATAGGCCCACCATGCGCCTGCGAGTGTCAAAGCGGTGAGGAAAAGCAGATTGAAGATCAGGAAGGGGATCGCCGAGTCCCGTGCGTTCTGGGCGCGGTTTTCGCTGCCTTTGCTCTTGCGGATGTCAAGACCGAGCGCATTGGCAAACTGGTTCCGGCGTTGTTTGAAAAAGGTCTGGCCGGTCAGGTCGCGGAAAATCTTGCGCTTGAGCGAGCTTTGCGTGATCGGGAAGGGGGCCGACAGGATGAGGTCGGGGTCTTCGTCCTGCTGGGCGTATTTGTGATGTTTAAGATGATAGGGACGGTAGGATTTGAGTGAGCCGCTATAGGCCGGGCCGCAAAATAGGGTCGACAGCGCGTCATTGATGGACTGGTTCGGGTGCAATCCGCCATGGGCGGCTTCATGTTCAAGGACGGCGAGGCCTAGAATCCGTGCGCCGATAATCATGATTGCGACCGGAATAAAGAGTGGCTGCCAGATGGCGAGCGCCATAGTTCCGAGGATCACACTCCAGCAATGAACCACCAGCATAGGGCCGATCCAGCCGCTGCGGCGGGAGACATGGCTCCATTCCCCTTTGGTAAAGAGATCGAGCGGACGTATGCGGGCAGCGACAGGCATGGCAACAAGATAGGCTGAATTGGCGCGCGGGGAAAGATGCCGCAAGGACAGCGACTGCCTTAAATCCACGCATCGGGGTAGGAGGCATGGGTTTTCGGCCCTTCGAACACGTCGAGCGTCTCGAGATCGAGAAATGTGTAATGGCCATTGCGGGGCCAGCCGCTTGTGTCGATGAAGTAGACATTGCCGAGCTGTTTCATCCGGTCCATCCGGTAATGTCCATGCACGACGGCGCGGATGTTTTTCACCGGCATATCATCGTCGCGCTCTATCCGGTCGATGGACCAGAGGCAAATATGTTCGGCGCTGGCGCTGAGCGGCTGGTGCATGTCGCGCCAGTCATCAAACGGGCAGTCGGCATGGATCAGCCCGACCGCACCTGTTTTTGTTTCGACCTCCATAGCAAGCGGCAGGGCGCGCAAGGCCTTACCTATCTTCGTCTGCTCGCGGCCTGCAAGGTCGAGCAACCAGTCTCCGCCATGAAACAGATGATCGACATGGGGGTAGGGATCACCGAGCGCATGCCGCCAAGTCAGAAAGTCATGATTGCCCTGAATGGCGAAAACCCAGGGCTTGGCGAGCCAGTCGAGCACCGAACCGGATTCAGGGCCGCGGTCCACAAGATCACCCACCGAAAAAAGCCGGTCTTTGCCCGCGTCAAAGCCGATACTGTCCAGCGCGTCTGCGAGCGCGGTAAAACAGCCATGAATATCGCCCACCGCAAAATCGCGGCCCGTCTCGTTCTTTTCGATGATCTGAAGCTGGGGTGTGGTCATTGCGGTGGCTCCTCGGGTCGGCAGCGGGTTGCGGCGGCGTTGGGGAGGGTGACGGTATAGTCGCTGAACTTTTTGCGAGGGTGGTAATAGTCGGTCGAGATGTATTGTGCGCCGCTCGTAAAGGCGGCTTCGCGGCGGGCGGTGTCATTGTTGCGCGCTTCGAGCGTGTTTGCGTCCGCTCTTGTCCGGACGAGGAAACCGGCGGCTATGGCTTTGCGAATTTGGGTCGCTTGTTCGATTGGATCGTTCAGTGTGAAATAGGCGGCGTGGTCGGCGTCTTCGCTGATGGAATTGACGAACATGGGCAGCCCTTCAAGCGCGCTGTGCCCGCGCAAATAGGTCTCGATCACGTCGGGGCTTTCGTCGAGCACGAAGATGAATTTGCCTTTGCTTTCGTGATAGTTTGGCCAGCCGCCCGCAAGCACAGCCTCGCGCAAGGATTGCTCATCGCCGCGTACTTGGTCTGGCGTGATGAGCTTGTCGGCGGGGATGACGGACAGGATTTCCGCGTCGAGCGCCTCAAAGGCCGCTGGCGTAAAGGGCAGCGGCACCACGGCCTCCTCAAGGTCTATTTTGTCCTGTTTGGCATTGACCATGATCAGGAGGGGCGTGTGCTCTGGATGGGCGTTTGACCAAGCGAGAATGTCGGCCAGACAGTCGGTAAACAGAGTGCAATGGCTACGCTGATCGAGATCCTGAACGTGCATGACTTTGAAGCCGGGCAAGTCCATGTTCGGGACATTGTAACGCGTGCCGATCCAGGGAATGGCATCGGGTAGGAACGGGTTGCTGTAGCGCCCGCCGTCCGGGTCGTGGAAGACGTCAAGCTCCAATTGCCGCATGCCGAGATCAAGCTGCTGGTGGAGCGGAGCGTGGGCATAATCGAGCGCGATCGCGACCTCTTCGGAGGCGCGGCGTAACACCCCCATTTCGAGATAGGGGATCGCGCGCTTATAGCTGTTGTGCGAGCCGACCGATTGAACCTCGTTCAGCTTGAGCGCGGGTGTGGCGCAAGCGGCCTCGTCGCTTAGATCTTGCAATGGACCCGTTGGCGGGGCGGGCTTTGAACAGGCGCTAAGGCCGACAAGAACGCCAAGTCCGAGCCCCGTCCAGAAGGTCCGCTCTGGGCTCATATCCTGTCTCCGATCAGCTTCGCGGGAATGATCATAGAGCCTCCAGTGCTCAAACGATTGCTGCGAGCACAAATCCGCCGAGGATGATCACCCCGGCCCAGACATTTGATTTGAACACGGCGAGGGCGTCTTGTTCATTGCTGCGTTTGAGGCGGGCGGCCTGCCAGATGCCGTGGACGAGAAAGAGCAAGCCGGTCATCGCGCCAATGCGGCCTGCGCCCATCAAATGGGCCGCGAGCGACATTTGCGCCGTTGCGCCGAGATGGAAGACGAAAGCGCCTGTGACCGCGCGTCCGCCAAACAGTCGCGCGGTGGATTTGACCCCGATCAGTGCATCGTCCTCGCGATCTTGAAGGGCATAAATCGTGTCATAGGCAATCGTCCACAAAGCCATAGACGAGAACAGGACGAAGACGGCAAAGCCAAGCTCGCCCACCGTGGCGGCGGCGACCAGAATGCCCCAATTGAAGGTCAGCCCGAGCCAGGCTTGCGGCCAGAAGGTGATCCGCTTCATATAGGGGTAAGCGGCGACCAGCGGGACCGCGAGCAGGGCGACGATCTTCGCGTCAAGCGGCAGGCAGAGCCAGACCAGAAACCCGACGAAGAGCTGGACGCCGAGAAAGATATAGGCGTTGCGCAGCGTGATCTGGCCTGACGGAATGGGCCGGGCGGCGGTACGGGCGACTTGCGCGTCAATCTCGCGGTCGGTGATGTCGTTCCATGTGCAGCCCGCTCCGCGCATGGCCACCGCGCCAATCCCGAACAGAGCGGCCCACCAGAGGTCAATCCATTCCAGCCCCAACGGAATAGCCATAAAGGCGAGCCCGATCCAGCACGGCAGCGCCAGGAGCCATATCCCGACCGGCCGGTCGATCCGTGCCAGAGACAGAAAGGGGCGTGCTTGGCTGGGTAGATTTGCGAACAGTGGCGCGGCCACCGCATCGGCGGGCGAGACAGGCAGGTCGGCGTCATCGTGCGGTTGGTGCGGCATTGGGTCCGGGTCGGTCAGCGTTTTGTCGGGGGCGTCGGTCATGGCAGGTCTACTCGTCCGTTCGCCCTAACCGCCGGTCTTTTCGGCTGCGCGCAGAAAGGCGGGGCGGGCCATATTGCGCGCGGCATAGGCTTGCAGTTTGGGATAGTTTTCGAGCACGCCGAGCCGGTCGGCCATCGCGCAGATATAGGTAAAGCCAATGTCAGGCGCTTGCAGCGTATCGCCCAGTAGGAATGGCTTGTCGCCGAGCGCGTCCTGCATATAGCCAAGCTGCAAAGCGACTTCCATTTCCGAGAACATGCCGAGCAAAGGCGAGCCCGCACCGCCCGCTGCCGTTTCGCGCATGAGCAGCATTTTGATCAGGAGCGGGGCGAAGGCCGAGCCTTCCGAATAGTGCAGCCATTGCAGCCAGCTTAACCGCGCAGCCTTGTCGCTCTGGGGCGGGGCAAGCGTGTTTTCGGGGTCGTAATAGTCGGTCAGATAGGTGGCGATGGCGCCCGACTCGGCGAGGGTCTGCCCGTCAATCTCGATTACGGGCGATTTGCCGAGCGGATGGGCGTCTTTCAATTCCGGCGGCGCGCGGCCCATTTCGTTGCGATCATAGATTTTCAGCTCATAGTCCAGCCCGAGCTCCTCGATGAGCCAGACAGTGAAAACAGAGCGGCCAACGCGCAAATGGTGGATCAGGATCATGTCGGGGTCTTTCCTCGGAGTTTGAACGGCGGTCGGCCTACGTCTTAGCACCCGCTTTTCACGAGCGCCATGCGCGGGTATAGCGCTGGCTATGAAAAATGTTCCGCGTCTTTATATCCCCGACCCGCTGAGCGAAGGGGTGTCAGTCGCCTTGCCGGAGGGGCAGGCGCATTATCTGGCGCGCGTTATGCGGCTGGGCGGGGGCGATGTGGCGCGGGTGTTTAACGGGGTCGATGGCGAATGGCAGGGTGAACTGGCGCTTGATGGCCGCAAAGTTGAGGCGAGGATGACGGCTTTGCTGCGCGCCCAGCCCGAGAACGCTGTGACTGCGCCGAAGCTTCTGTTCGCGCCGCTCAAGAAGACCCGAACCGATTTCGCTGTCGAAAAAGCCACCGAGCTTGGTGTCTCATCCATTTTGCCCGTGGCGACTGAGCGGACACAGACCCGCCGCGTGAAAACAGACCGATTGCAAGCGCTGGCCATTGAAGCGGCCGAGCAGACCGAGCGGATGGATGTGCCTGCGATTGAACCGATGCAGAGCCTTGAGCAGGCGCTGTCTGATTGGCCTGCCACAGCGCCGCTCGTCTTTTGCGATGAAGCGGGCGACGAGGCGGGTGCGATCTGGGGCGGGCAGAGCGGCCGGGCGCGGATGATGGCGGACGCGTTACAGGGGGTTGAGCCGGCTGGCGGCGGCATTCTGATCGGGCCTGAGGGCGGGTTTAGTTCAACAGAACGTGATCATTTGCGCGCCTTGCCTTTTGTTGTGCCCGTGACGCTTGGCCCGCGCATCCTACGCGCGGAGACGGCCATCGTGACCGCGCTAACTATTTGGCAAGTGGTTCTTGGCGACTGGCAATAAACTGCTTATGAGGCAATGAGATGAACCAGGAGCGCGCCGCATGACGACCCCAACTGCCGAATTTGACGAGAACGCGCCAAGGATAGAAGGCAAGGCCGAACTGGTCGAGTGGATTGCGGCAGGCACTAAGCCCAAAAGTGACTGGCGGATCGGCACAGAGCACGAGAAATTCGGCTTTCTGATCGACGGTCTGCAGCCGGTTCCCTATGAGGGCAAAGCGTCTGTTCGTAGCCTGCTAGAGGGATTGCGCGATCAATTTGGCTGGGAGCCGATCTCCGAAGGCGAACATATTATTGGTCTCAAGCGAGAGGGTGCGAGTGTGTCGCTCGAGCCGGGCGGGCAGTTTGAATTGTCCGGCGCGCCGCTCGAACATGTCCATCAGACCTGTAATGAAGTGGGCGGGCATTTGCGTGAGGTTCGTGCGATTGCTGATCCGCTGGGCATTGGCTTTCTCGGGCTTGGGTTTTCGCCGATCTGGAGCCTTGAAGAGACGCCGATGATGCCCAAGGGCCGCTATGAGATCATGAAGCGCTATATGAAGCGTGTCGGGCGGCTTGGCCATCAGATGATGTTCCGCTCGTGCACGGTGCAGGTCAATCTCGACTTTTCGTCCGAGGCGGACATGGTCAAGAAGATGCGCGTGTCGCTGGCCTTGCAGCCGGTCGGGACGGCGCTGTTCGCCAATTCGCCGTTTGCCGAAGGGCGCACGAACGGCTTTGTGTCCTATCGCGGCCATGTCTGGTCTGACACGGATCCGGACCGGACGGGCATGTTGCCTTTCATGTTTGAGGATGGCGCTGGCTTTGAGAGCTATGTCGACTATGCGCTGGATGTGCCGATGTATTTTGCACGGCGCGGCGGGGTATATGTCGATTGCGCGGGCCATTCTTTCCGTGACTTTATGGCTGGTAAGCTTGAGCCCTTACCCGGCGAATTGCCGACGATGGAAGACTGGGAAGACCATCTTTCGACGATTTTTCCTGAAGTGCGCCTCAAGCGCTTTCTCGAAATGCGCGGATCGGATTCGGGGCCTTGGGATTCGCTGTGTGCGATGCCGGCTTTTTGGGTCGGGCTTTTATATGATGATGCGGCGTTGGATGCGGCATGGGAACTTGTCAAAGACTGGACACCGGCGCAACGTGAAGCCATGCGCCGCTCGGCTCCGGCGCTGGGTCTCAAAGCGGCAGCGCCTGGCGGGCGATTGCTTCAGGATATTGCGCGCGATGCGCTTGGTATTGCCCAGGGCGGGCTCAAGCGTCGCGCCAGGCTCAGCACATCGGGCGATGACGAAACCGGCTTTTTGAGCGACCTGCACGAGATCGCCGAAACCGGCATCACCCCCGCCGAACGCCTGCTCGCGCTCTATCACGGCGACTGGAACCGCGATCTGGCTAAAGTCTTCGAAGCGCGCGCGTATTAGCGGTAAAAATTGCGGGTGATGCCGCCAGTTTCCGCACATTCATGCTTGATGCTTTTTGCAACGCGTGTTCATACTTTCACGAAATATTGAATGCGCGCACGTGCTGTGTGCGGTCGCATGCTGGGAGGCATCATGAATATCGTTGTTGTTTTAGGAATTATCATCACTTTGGTCACTTGCATTCCTGTTTTCAGGCAAATGCAATCGCATCCAAAAGGACTGCACATCCTGTTTTTTGCCGAAATGTGGGAACGGTTCTCCTATTATGGCATGCGGGGCTTGCTGATTTTCTATCTGACGCAGCATTTCCTGTTCGATGATGCTTTTAGTTCCGGTCAGTACGGCACCTATACGTCGCTCGTTTATCTGATCCCGCTGATTGGTGGCCTGCTGGCTGACCGCTATTTGGGTACGCGCAAGGCGATTGCTTTTGGTGCGCTGCTTCTGGTTGCCGGACACTTCATGATGGGCGTTGAGGGCAAGCCGGCCCAGCAAGTCATGACGGTCGCCGGACAGAGCTACACATTTGATGCCGAAGGTACGCAAGGCGCACGGATTGTCACGATTGATGTTGGCGGAACCGAATGTGCGTTCAATCCGGCCGAAGGTAGTGTTGGCGCAGATGCGTGTACGCTGACCGCCAATACGGACGGTGATCTGGTCTTCACGAACCTTCCGGCAAGTGCGCCGCTGCCATCGACCATTCCGCAAGCGGATTACGAGTTGACGGTCGAAGGGCGTAACCAGCTCTTTGTGAACATCTTCTATCTCGCGCTGGCGCTGATCATTATGGGTGTGGGCTTCCTGAAAGCGAACATCTCGTCGATTGTGGGCCAGCTTTATGAAGAGAACGATCCGCGTCGGGATGCTGGATTTACGCTTTACTATTATGGCATCAATCTGGGTGCGTTCTGGGCCTCGGTCTTGTGCGGCTTGCTCGGGCAGACTTTTGGCTGGTGGGCGGGCTTTGGCCTCGCGGGTGTCGGCATGCTGCTTGGCTGGATCGTGTTCGTGCGTGGCCGGTTGATGTTCTTTACACCCGGTGAGAACCAGCTTCCGGCACATGTCGGCCAGCCTCCGAACCCCGAAGCGCTGAAAAAGTCCTTTCTTGGTCCGATTAATCTTGAGAACTTTATTTATCTGATGGGCTTGGTCGGCGTTGCGATTGTCTTTTTCCTCGTTCAGCAACACCAGCTGACGGGCGGGATGATCGGCTTGGGCTTTGCGCTGTTCGGGCTTTACATGGCTTGGTTCATGTACACAGATTGCAATCGCGAGCAGGTGCGCGAGCTTATTCTTGCGATGGTGCTGATTGTCGGGGCTGTGATCTTTTTCACCCTGTTCGAGCAGGCCGGCTCGTCGATGAACCAGTTCGCAGCACGTAATACCGATCTGCCGAGCGACGGCTTCTTCACGGTCACAGCGGCGCAAACGCAAAGCTTTAATGCCGGATTTATCTTGCTCTTCGCCCCTGTCTTTGCAGGCATTTGGGCATGGCTTGGTGCGCGGCGGAAAGATCCGAACACTGTGCTCAAATTTGGATTGGCTCTGGCGCAGGTCGGACTTGGCTTCCTCGTGCTTGCATGGGGCGGAGCGAATTTTGCGGACAGCAATTATCAAGTGCCGATGATCTTCCTCGCGCTCGCTTATATGTTTCACACGACGGGCGAGCTGTTCTTGTCGCCTGTGGGGCTGTCTGCGATTACCAAACTGTCGCCGGTCAAAGTTGTCTCCTTCATGATGGGCGGCTGGTTCCTTGCCAGTGCGGCGGCGCAATATGTTGGCGGCGTGATTGCCGGATTGACGGCCAGCGAAACGGTGGCCGGTCAGGTGCTTGATCCGGCGGCGGCGCTGGCGACCTATATCGACGTGTTCAGCCTGATTGGCTGGTGGGGCGTGGGGCTCGGTGTAGCGTTCGGCGTCCTCAGCCCGTGGCTCAAGCGGCTCGGGCATGGCAAGGCCGGTAATATCGGCAATGAAGGCGCAGTGGCAGAGGCCGGTGGTCCGCGCATGGACAAGCCTGCCGAGTAATCCGAGAACTCGCATATCGCAAAAGAAAAGGCGGTTCCTGATGGAGCCGCCTTTTTTGTTTCGGAAATTGTGATTGTCGGAGCTTATCCGGCGCCGCCGACCGTCAGCGCGTCTACTTTGACGCTGGGTTGGCCGACGCCGACGGGGACGGACTGGCCGGCCTTGCCGCAGGTGCCGACGCCGTCATCCATCGCGAAATCATTGCCGATCATCGAGCATTGGGTCAGCGCGGTCGGGCCGTGACCGATCAGGGTGGCATTTTTGACGGGCGCGCCGATTTTGCCGTTCTCGACGAGATAGGCTTCGGTGCACTGGAACACGAAATTGCCCGAGGTGATGTCCACTTGCCCGCCGCCGAAATCAACCGCCCAAATGCCCTTCTTGATGGATTTGACCATTTCTTCGGGATCATGATTGCCGCCGGTCATGATTGTGTTGGTCATGCGCGGCATGGGCAGGGCGTCATAGCTTTCGCGTCGGCCATTGCCGGTTGGGGCGACGCCCATGAGGCGGGCGTTTTGCCGGTCTTGCATATAGGCTTTGAGGATGCCGTCTTCGATCAGGACGGTGCGTTGGGTCTCGGTGCCTTCATCGTCGAATGAGAGCGAGCCGCGCCGGTCTTCCATTGTGCCATCATCTATGACGGTGACGCCTTTGGAGGCGACCTGCTCGCCAATGCGGCCAGAATAGACGCTTGTGCCTTTGCGGTTGAAATCGCCCTCGAGGCCATGCCCCACCGCTTCGTGCAGCAAGATGGCAGGCCAGCCCGGCCCGAGCACAACTTCCATTTCGCCCGCCGGTGCCGGTACGCTTTCAAGATTGGTTTCCGCCTTTTGGAAAGCCCGCAGCGCAAGCGCCTGCCAGCGTTCGGGTTTGATCCAGTCTTCATACGCGGCCCGTCCGCCGCAGCCCGAGGAGGCCGTCTCGCGCCGTCCGTTCTGTTCGAGCGTGACGGAGATATTGAGCCGGACCAGAGGCCGGACATCGCGGAACAGCGCGCCGCCCGGGCGCAGAATGTCCACTTGTTTGCGGGTGCCAGAGAGAGAGGCGGACACTTGCACAACGCGCGGGTCTTTGGCGCGCATCCAAGCGTCGATCTCGGCTAAGAGGCCTGTCTTTGCGCCAAAATCTGGGGCCTCGGTCGGGTCGATGGGCAGATAGAGCCGCCGATTGGTCGGGCGGGGGCCTTCGGCCAAAACGCCTGAATAGCCGCGTTTGGCTGAGGCTGCGGTTTCTGCTGCGCGCGCGATTGCGTCAATGCTGAGCTCGGAGGCGTGGGCATAGCCGGACGCTTCGCCTGCGACAACTCGAAGGCCAAAGCCTTGCCCCGTATCATAGGAGGCCGATTTTAGCCGGCCATCGTCGAAGACGAAACTCTCCGAGCGGGAGCGTTCGAGATAAAGTTCGCCATCATCCGCGCCTTGCGTGGCGGTGTCGAGATGTGCGGTCGCTGCGGCCCTGTCAAAGGGAAGATCGGTTTGGGTCATGGGCCGAGCATGGACATGATTGCCCGCAAGGACAAGTCACATCATTGACGCACGACAGAGAAGCGCTCAAGCGCCTTGGACGGCAGGGTCCAGCCCGGCTTGAGCTCCAGAGCGGTTGTGTAGCTTTCAAAGGCGGGCTCGGCCTGCCCCAGATATTCGTGGGCGACGCCAAGATTGTAATACGCGGCGTAGGGATCGTGTGTGTCGAGTGCGAGTGATTTTTCCAGCGAGGCCAATGCATTTGCATATTGTCCGGTGCCAATCAGCGCTGCGCCCTTGTTCAGGTAAATTGCACCAACATTCGGCGTCAGGCGTTCGGCACGTGCATAATCTTCGAGCGATGCCGCAAAGTCTCCTCGGCGCATCCGGATGATTCCGCGATTGATGTAAGTTGCACCAAGGCTCACCCGATCAAGTGAGGCCGACTCGATGGCGGCGGTACATTCATCCTCATGGCGTTGTGAGGGAAAGGGGTTGAGCGAGACGGCGCGGTAGCAATCTTTGCCCGCGCCACCGCCAATGATCAAAACCTGCGCAGAGGCCGTCAGCGGCAAAGCGAACAGAACAGCGGCTAGAAAAATAAGACGATACATCGAGTGATCTCCACGAAATTTGTGATGAGGTAAGCGATTGTTGTGCTGTATTCATATCACACACGCGAATGCCGGACCAGTCGTGGATGTGAGTTGAACTGAGTTGCTTTTTGACTTGTGACACCTGCGACAATTTTGAGCGCTTTAGATTATGGGTGGACGCGGCCAAACGGTGTAGATAAACACTCAACCAAGTTACTAAGGGAGTCGCGTGTGCGATATCTTGTTTCACTATTGAGCGCTTTGTCTCTGGGATTTGCCGGAACAGCCTTGGCACAGGGAAAGCCGACCGACGGCGCCTTGGGTTTTCAGGAGCCGGTTACAGAGATCGCCCGTCGCGGGTTTGCATTTCATGACAGTTTCCTGTTGTGGATGTGCATTCTGATCACGCTGTTTGTTGCACTTTTGCTTGTGTTCGTGATGGTTCGCTACAATGCCAAGGCCAATCCGGTGCCTTCGAAAACGACCCACAACACATTTATCGAAATTGTTTGGACGTTGGTGCCGGTGGGCATATTGGTCCTGATCTCGATCGTGTCGTTCCCGCTGCTTTACTATGTGGACGCCGAGCCGGATCTTGCGAAGATTGCGTCTGGCGAAGTGGATGCAACCGCTGAGGAACGCGCCGCTGCGGCCGATGGCTGGATTACGGTCAAGGCACAGGGCAATCAGTGGAACTGGACTTACAGCTATCCTGACGAGGTGGATGCGGATGGGTTTGCGCTCGAATTTACGTCCAATCCGCTGCACTATGGGCTCAGCACCGATCCCGATATTGGTGAGAGATATCTGTCGGTCGATTACCCGCTTGTCGTGCCTGCCGGACGCTATGTGCGGTATTATACGGCTGCGTCCGACGTGATCCATTCTTTCGCTATGCCAAGTTTCGGGATCAAGACCGATGCGGTGCCCGGGCGGCTGAATGAAGGCTGGTTCAAAGTTGATGAGCCGGACGTTTATTATGGCCAGTGTTCGGAATTGTGCGGCAAGAACCATGCGTTTATGCCGATCGAGATCCGCGTTGTCCCGCAAGCGCAATATGACGCTTGGCTGGCGATCATGCGCTCTGGAGATTTTGACGCTGCCGCACAGCGTGTTGCCGTGATTGAAACAGACCAACAATTTGCGCGCCTTCCGGCTGCCGAGTAAGCAAGAGAGAGAATAGCCATGCCAATGGATGAAGTCGCCCTCGACCACGCCCATGACGATCATGACCACAAGCCCGGATTTTTCGTGCGCTGGTTCATGTCCACCAACCATAAGGACATCGGGACGCTCTATCTAATTTTCGCTCTGATTGCGGGGATTGTCGGGTATGCCTTGTCTGGCCTTATCCGCTGGGAGCTGGCACATCCGGACATTGGCCCGCTTATGGGCATGATGGAGTATTTTTACGGGCTTGAAGGCGACGCGGCGCGCGAACAGGCCAAGCAGTTCTACAACACCGTAATCACCTATCACGGCCTGATCATGATCTTCTTCATGGTGATGCCAGCGCTGATTGGCGGGTTTGGCAACTGGTTTGTGCCGCTGATGATCGGGGCGCCGGATATGGCGTTTCCGCGTATGAACAATATCTCGTTCTGGCTCACGGTGGCGGGCTTTGCGCTCTTGATTATGTCGATGTTTGTGCCGTCTGGGAATGGCGGCAACGGGTTTGGAGGCGGCTGGGTGCTGTATCCGCCGCTCTCGGGGCTTAAGGGGCATTCAGGGCCAGCGATGGACCTTGTGATCTTGTCGCTGCACACGGTCGGCATTGCGTCGATCCTCGGGGCGATCAACTTCATTGTGACCATTTTGAACATGCGCGCACCCGGCATGACGATGCACAAAATGCCGCTGTTTGCGTGGTCGATTCTGGTGACCGCAGCGCTCTTGCTGCTTGCGCTTCCTGTTCTCGCGGGCGCGCTGACCATGCTGCTGACGGACCGGAATTTCGGCTCGCAATTCTTCGTACCTGAAGGCGGCGGTGATCCGATCATGTTCCAGCACTTGTTCTGGTTCTTCGGCCACCCTGAAGTCTACATTATGATCCTGCCAGGCTTTGGCATTGTCAGCCACATCATTTCGACCTTCTCCAAGAAGCCGATCTTTGGCTATCTGGGCATGGCTTATGCGATGGTTGCGATTGGTGTGATCGGCTTTATCGTCTGGGCGCACCACATGTATACGGTCGGCATGCCGGTCGATATGAAAGCGTATTTTGTGGCGGCGACCATGGTCATCGCGGTGCCGACGGGGATCAAGATCTTCTCATGGATTGCGACCATGTGGGGCGGCTCGATCACGTTCGCGGTGCCGATGCAATGGGCCATTGGCTTCATCTTCTTGTTCACGCTTGGCGGTGTGACGGGCGTTGTGCTCGCCAATGCGGGCGTCGATCATGCGCTGCACGATACTTATTATGTGGTGGCGCACTTTCACTACGTCTTGTCGCTAGGGGCCGTGTTTGCGCTGTTTGCAGGCTGGTATTACTGGTTCGAGAAAATGTTCGGCGTGAAGTATAATGGCTTCCTAGGCGGGCTGCACTTCTGGGTCACATTTATTGGCTCGAATATGATCTTCTTCCCGCAGCATTTCCTTGGGCTGAACGGCATGCCGCGGCGCTATGTGGACTATAATCCGGCTTATGAATACTGGCATTACTGGTCGTCTATCGGCTATGCGGTGTCAGCTGTGGGCACAGGGATCTTCTTTCTCTGCATGGCAGATGCGTTCCTGCGCCGCCGGAAAGCCGAGGCCAATCCTTGGGGCGAGGGCGCAACCACGCTCGAATGGACGCTGCCATCGCCGCCGCCATTCCACCAGTACAACACGCTGCCACGCGTGAAAGACACGGGCGACCACTAGGCCGGTATGGTTTGGAATAGACATCGGCCCTCTCTGGATTTTCAGAGAGGGCCATTTTGTGTGATAAGGTGTCGAAGACGAGCCACTATGTCACGCTGATTTGGAGTCTACTGTTTGGTACATAACGGCTCTGAAAAGGGTCCCAAGAGTCTCTTAAGAGCGCAGAAATGAGAGAGATTGCGTCATATGACAGACCAGATTCTCACCCCGCAGACCCCTCGCTATGCCACGGCGGGCGATTATGTGCAGCTGATGAAGCCGCGTATTATGATGCTGGTTGTGTTCACGGCGCTGGCAGGTCTTGTGGCTGCGCCCGGGAGCATCAACCCGTTTATGGCGATGATTGCGGTGCTGGCAGTGGCGCTCGGGTCAGGGGCGGCTGGCGCGCTCAATATGTGGTATGACGCCGATATTGACGCGATCATGACGCGCACCTCGACGCGGCCTATTCCATCGGGCGCGGTGCCGCGCGGGGAAGCGCTGGCGCTCGGGCTGATCATGTCGGGCGTGTCGGTTCTGTTGATGTGGATGGCGAGCAATTGGGTTGCCGCTGCGCTGCTGGCGGTGTCGATTGCCTATTATGGCTGGTTCTACACCATGTTGCTCAAACGCCGGACGCCGCAGAATATTGTCATTGGCGGGGCGGCGGGCGCGTTTCCGCCGGTAATCGGTTGGGCGGCGGTGACGGGGACGACGCCGCTTGACGCGTGGATCCTGTTTGCGATTATCTTCTTCTGGACCCCGCCGCATTTCTGGGCCTTGTCGCTGCTTGCGCACAAAGAATACGAGAAGGCCGGCGTGCCGATGTTGCCGGTCACCCATGGCGCAAAAGCGACGCGGTTGCAGATTTTGCTCTACATGCTGCTGCTGGTCCCGCTTGGGGTTGCGCCTGTGATGACGGGGCTTGGCGGCTGGCTTTATGCGGTGACGGCGGGCGGACTTGGTCTGGCGTTTCTTTATGGCGCGATTACTGTTTTCCGCTCTAAGGCAGGGGACGCGGATGCGCCGGGGGCGGACGCCAAAAAGGCGCGCAATCTGTTTTTGTTTTCGATCTTGTATCTGTTTGTTGTCTTTGCGGCGCTGCTTGTCGAGCATGCTGGCGTTGGCGCGTTTTTTCCGGTGGGAGGCTAGAGCATGAGCGATTTGCCTGAGCCTGTGGCCTATGAGACACCAGCGGATGCGGAAGCGGCGCGACTGGCAGCGCAAAAGCGGCGTAATGTCTGGCTTGGGCTGGCCCTGTTTGGCTTTGTCGTGCTGGTTGGTGTTGTGTCCGGTTTGCGGCTGGCGGAGAATATTCAAACCGTGAGCGGAGCGGGATAATGGCGCTGAAACCGGCCAGTCAGGCGTTTATTGCGGCGGGCGTTGTGGGCGGCATGTTGGCGCTGACCTTCGCCTCCAAGCCGCTTTATGACACGTTTTGCCGCGTAACCGGCTTTGGCGGTACAACGCGCGTGGCCACCGAGGCGCCTGACCGTGTGCTGGAGCGGACGATCAATGTTCGTTTCGATGCCAATGTGTCCGACGCGCCGATCCAGTTTCGCCCTTCGCAGGTCAATTTCGATGTGGCGCTGGGGGTGCACAGCCTTGCCTCTTATGAAGTGGTCAATAACTCCGATCAGGATATTTCCGTGATTGCGAGCTACAATGTCACCCCGCACACGGCCGGCCGGTATTTCAACAAGCTTGAATGCTTCTGTTTTGAGGAGCGCGTGCTCAAAGCGGGCGAGCGCAAGACGCTGCCGGTGGTGTTTTTCGTCTCGCCTGACCTTGATGATGATCCGCTGATGGACTCGGCCTCGACCATCACACTGTCCTACACCTTCTACCAGACGGACAATTTCGAGGGTGCGACCAAATCAGCCCAGCTATTGAACACGGTTGCGCAGCCCTGACCGGACGGGTTAAAGGAAACCAAGAGAATAAGATTCGGAGTTACGATTATGGCTCATGACGAAGTCAGACACGATTATCATCTGGTGAACCCGTCGGCCTGGCCATTGCTCGGCTCGCTTGCGGTCTCGACGCTGGCGGTGGGCGGTGTCACCTATATGAAGGGCCTGTTCGGCTTTGAAAAAGGCTCATGGTATCTCATGGCCTTTGGCTTTGCGTTTGTGGCCTATGTCATGTTTGGCTGGTGGCGCGAAGTGATCAAGGAAAGCCGCGGCGGGGACCATACGCCCGTGGTGCAGATCGGTTTGCGCTATGGCATGCTTATGTTCATTGCTTCCGAGGTCATGTTCTTTGTGGCGTGGTTCTGGTCTTTCTTCGAAATGACGATTTTCCATGGCGCGCGCGCTGGTGTGACTTTTGACAGCGCGAACGTGCTTTATGAAGGACTTTCGGCGTGGTCGTCCTGGCCGCCGCCCGGGGTCGAGACGTTTAATCCGTTCCATTTGCCGCTGATCAATACGATGATCCTGCTCCTGTCGGGGACGACGGTGACATGGGCGCACCATGCGCTTCAGCATGGCAATCGCAAGGACACGCGCAATGGTCTGATCCTGACGATCCTGCTGGGCGCTTTGTTCACCACGGTTCAAGTGATCGAATATGCCGAAGCGGGCTTTAGCTATTCGGGTACGCTTTACGGCTCGGCCTTCTTTATGGCGACGGGCTTTCATGGCGCGCATGTTCTGATCGGGACGATTTTCCTTGCGGTCTGTCTGTTCCGGCTCATGGCAGGCGGGTTTACGCCGCAAAAGCATTTCGGCTTTGAAGCGGCAGCCTGGTATTGGCATTTTGTCGATGTGGTCTGGCTGTTCCTGTTCGCCTTTGTCTATGTTGCGCCCTATCTGATCCTCGAAGGCGGGTAGCCATGTCGGGCAGCGTTTCGCTTGTCTCGGCGGGGGGCTGCGGGACTGTGCGGCTATGAGGTTTCGTCCGCTTCCGGTGATGAGCCTCTGCGTGGCCGTGTCGCTGGGCATTTTATTGATGCTTGGTCATTGGCAGTGGCAACGGTTCTCCGAAAAAGAAGGTGCGCTTGCGGCGGTTCCTGAATGGACCGCGCTTGAGGGCGGCACGCTTGCCGAGAATGGCGTGTTCTATATGTCCACCATTGTGAACGGGCGGGCGGCGTGGCGCGAGATTTTGGCGATGGATATGGGCTCCGAGCTTGTGCTGGTGACCAATGGCATTGTGTTCAGCGTGGACTCGCCGGAGGTGCCTCTGTTTGATCCTGAAGACAATGAGCCTGACTTTGGCGAGGGACTCTATCGCGTCCCGCCAGCCCCGGGTGCGTTTACGCCGCCATCGGATATGGACGCGCATATTTTGTTTGGGTTTGATTTTGACGAACTGGAAGCTGAGCTTGGCCGGACGGTTCGGCGGCAAGTGTTCGAGCCTAGGCGGCTGATGGCGCGTGACCAGACGGGCGAGGGGATGATTGACAATCCGCAAGCTGATCCGGCGCTGGCTGATCCGCTGCCGCCGGCGCGTCACCTTGGCTATGCGCTGACATGGTGGGGGATGGCGCTGGCGCTTTTGATTATGTATTTTGTCTATCATGCCAGCACGGGCCGGCTCACTTTCAGGAAGACGGTATGAGATATATTTCGACGCGGGGCGGGGCTGAGCCGGTTGATTTTGTGACCGCCTGCCTGACGGGGCTGGCGCCCGATGGGGGGCTTTATGTGCCCGAAAGCTGGCCGCAGATTGCGCCGCCGCGTGCGGATGAAGCCTATGTCGAGACGGCGGCGCGTGTGCTCTCGGCGTTTGCGGGGGACAGTATTCCGCTTGGGGACTTGCAGGCCATGTGTGCGCGCGCCTATGCCAGCTTTGCCCATCACAGCGTTGCGCCCCTGACAGAGCTTGGCAAGGGCGTGTGGATGATGGAGCTGCATCACGGGCCGACGCTGGCGTTCAAAGATGTGGCGATGCAGATTATTGCGCAGATTTATGATTATGCGCTGGAGCGGTCGGGCAAGCGACTGTCGATCATTTGTGCAACATCTGGCGACACGGGCGGCGCGGCGGCGGCGGCGTTTGCGGGGGCGCGGTATTCCGATCTCTACATCCTGCACCCGCATGAGCGGATCAGTCCGGTCCAACGGCGGTTCATGACCATGACGGGGCTGGCGAACGTCCATAACCTCGCGCTTGAGGGGGATTTTGACGATTGTCAGGCGATTGTGAAGTCGCTGTTTGCGGACAAGGATTTTGTGGCCGAGGTCGGATTGTCGGGGGTGAACTCGATCAATTGGGCGCGGATTGTGGCGCAGGCGGTGTATTTTGCGACTGTGCAGGCGAAGCTGGCGGGCAAGGCGCGGTTTATTGTGCCGAGCGGGAATATGGGCGATGCGCTGGCGGGCTATGTGGCGGGCAAATGCGGGCTGTTGCCGGAAGGGTTTGAGGGCCATTGCGCGGTCAACGAGAATGATGCGCTGGCGCGGATTCTGAACACGGGCGAGATGAAGCGCCATGCGGCGGTCGAGACGCCGAGCCCGGCGATGGATATTTCGGTGCCGTCGAATTTCGAGCGGGTTTTGTTCGAGGCGTCGGGGCGGGACGCGGGCTTTGTGCGGCAGACTTATGAGGCGTATGCGCAAACTGGCGATGTGGCTTTGCCGGAGGCTGTGGTGGCCGAATTTGCCGCGCTTGGGTTTTCGGCGACGCGGGTGTCGAATGCGGACACGATGGCCGAGATGCAGCGTGTGTTTGACGAGACGGGTTGGCTGATTTGTCCGCATACGGCGGTTGGCACCTATGAGGCGCGGCGGCTGGCGCGCGGTGATGTGGCGACGATTGTGCTGGCCACGGCGCATGCGGCGAAGTTTCCCGAGACTGTGAAAGAAGCGACCGGAGCGGACGCGCCTTTGCCTGCGCGGTGCGGGGATATGGAGGCTGCTCGCGAAGTGTTCGAGCGCTTGCCGGCCGATCTTGGTACGGTGCGCCGATATGTGCAGGAGCATAGCGGCGCGGGCCGCTGATCGTTATGGGGCCGCGCAGGATCAGGCTGGAGGCCGAGCGTATTTTTATGCGGTTTCCCAAACGGGGTGATTTTGCCAATTGGAGCCAGACGCGCAATCGGGATCGCGCGCATTTGATGCCGTGGGAGCCGCTTTGGCCACCGGATGCAAATTCGCGCCGTGACTGGCGGATGCGGCTTGAGGGCTGGAAGCGGGCCTGGCGCGAGGGCAGCGGCTATGCCTTCCTGATTTTCGAGCGAGAGCACAAAACCCTGCTTGGCGGCATTGTGCTGACCCATGTTCGGCATGGTTCGGCACGGTCGGGAACGCTGGGCTATTGGCTCGCTGCGGATGCGCAGGGGTACGGCTATATGAGCGATGCGGTCGCGCGGGTCTGCCGGTTTGGCGAGCAGGAGCTGGGGCTCGAGCGGATCGAAGCGGCCACCGTGGTCGAGAATACGCGGTCCCAAGCGGTACTGGAGCGATGCGGGTTCGAGCGCGAAGGTGTGGCCCGATTGTATTTGCAGATTGCCGGAACCCGCCGCGATCATGTACTCTTTGGCAGAACCCGAACTTCCACCCCTGACACATGGCGGACCAGATGAGCAAAGCTCCGGACAATACTTACAGTGCGCCGATTGGTGAATGGAATTGGGACGCTGGCAAAGAACAGTTTGGCGTCAAGACCGAGCCGACGGGCGCGTTTCGCGATCTTGCGGGCGCGTGGAATGTCGATGCGTTTGGTGTGCAGCTTGATGGGCTGTCGCGCTCGAGGCTTGCGCGGACATTGGCGGCGCGGGCGGGGGATGTGTCGTGCGCGCTTGGGCTGTCGGATGGGCGGCGGATAAAGTTGAGCGGTGTGCTGGATGATGCGGGCAATGGGCAGGGGCATCTCTTGTGTGAGGCAGGTGGTGGAGAGGCGCTGGCGCGGCCCGGGCCTGTTCTGGCGCCTGCCTATCAGCCGATCATTTCATTGCGCACGGGCTGCGCGGCGGGGTTTGAAGCTTTGGCGCGCTGGGAAGGCGGGGCGGGCGATATGGATGGCTCGTTCGAGGATCCGGCGCTGGCGACCAATATGCTGATCCATGCGACCCAGAGCCTTGCCGAATGGCATGCGGAGACGGGGCGGCGTGATTTGTTTGTGCAGGTCAATCTCACCGCGCGGGATTTGGCTGAAGGGGCGATTGCGGACCTGATCGAGACTTTGTTGCAAGGCTATGATCTGCCGCCGCGCGCGCTGAAAGTCGAGCTGACTGAACAGGCCGCTTTGCGCAATAAGGAAGAAGCGCTCGAAGCGGTGCGCGCGATCAAACAGGCGGGCGCTGGGCTTGTGCTCGACGATTTCGGCTCGGGGCATTCAAGTTTTGCCTGGCTTGCGGATATGCCTGCGGATGCGCTGAAAATTGATGCCAGCTTGACCGCAAGATTGGGCGATGAGCGGACCGAACATATTCTTGAGGCGATCACTTTGTTGGCCGGACGGCTTGGCATGGTGACGACCGCTGAAGGGGTTGAAGACAAGGCGGTGGTCCATCGTCTGCGCGCGCTTGGCTTTGCGCATGTGCAGGGGTTTGCGTTCTCAAAGCCAATGGACAAGGATGAGGCGCTGGCGTTTCTTAAGGCTGAGATGTAGGTCTGTGTGGTGGGGTTCTAGTCACCAAACTGCTTGATAATGCCCTGATTTTTAAGTGCTTCTATCTCGTCCACCGATAGGCCAAGCGCGCTGAGGACAGTCTCGGTGTGTTCGCCAAGTTTTGGTGCGGGGCCTTTGGGGCCGTCATCTGTGGCGGGAAACCGGACGGGTGAGGCGGGTGTTTTGAAGCTCTCTTGCCCCTCGCTTGCGGGCATGTCGGCAATGGCACCGGCGGCGTGGACTTGCGGATCGTCGGCCACTTCGGCGAGGGTCTGGACGGGTGCCCATGCGATCTGTTCGGCGTCGAGGCGTGCGCCAATTTCGGCTTTTGTAAATTGCGCAAATCCGCCATCAAGCGCGGCGACGAGGTCTTGCGCATTGTGGCGGCGTCCCTTGGCCGATGTATAGCGCTCGTCATTTATAAGCGCGTCGAGCCCTGTGGCGCGGCAGAGCGGTTCCCAATCGACATTGCCTTGGCGGGCGACGATGCAGATCCATTTACCGTCGCTGGTTTTGAAGAAATTCATGATGGGGACGATTTGCTCGGTGCGGGATTTGGTCGAGCCGATCCGTCCGAAAAAAAGCTGGATGGCGAAATCGCTGCCCAAAGCATAAAGCGCGGTGCGTAGCAAAGACGCTTCGACGAGGCGGCCGCGTCCGGTTTTGCCCGCTTCGACGAGCGCGGCGCAAATGCCTGCAGCGGCGGCGATGCTTGTGGTGTGGTCACCAAACGCGGTGCGCAAGGGGAAGGGGTCGCCGCCCTTTGGAATGGTTAGATTGGCAAGCCCTGCGCGCGACCAGAAAGAGGCGACGTCAAAGCCCGGCTTGTCTGCGTCTGGGCCGGTCAGGCCATATCCGGTGAGCGAGCAATAGACGAGTTTGGGGTTGACCGCTTTCAGGCTCTCATAATCGAGGCCAGACCGGCTAAGCCCACCCGGGCGCACATTGGTCAGGAAGACATCGGCTGTGGCGGCCAGACGGCGCAAAATGTCCTGTCCTTCAGGGGTGGCGGTGTCGAGGCTGATTGATTTCTTGCCGCGATTGTCAAACGCGAACACCGGATTTTCGGTGATGTCGGTGCCGATGGTCTTGAAGAAATTGCGGATCGGGTCACCCTTGAGCGGCTCGATCTTGATCACATCTGCACCCCAATCGCTTAAAATGCTTCCCGCACCCGGGGCGGCCATATATGTGGCATATTCGATTACGCGGAGGCCTTCGAGCATATTATTGTCCTTCCCTTCGGGGTCTTTCATCTTTGGTAAACGAAATTTAACCCAATTGGTGGAAATTTACAGGCAAAGACCAAAGCAAGTGGATTCGAGGTATATATCATGACCGTTGCTGCGATGCGTCCACAATTGGGCGAAGAGGATATTCGGCGTCTGATCAAGGGCGAGTCGCCCGAGGAACGCGCCTCGGTGGCGCACCGGCTGTGTCGGCGGATTGCCGCTGATGTGCTGAGCGATGAAGAGCGCCAATATGCCAAGGATATTATGGCGTTTCTGGCCAATGATATGGCGGAACTGGTCCGGCGCACGCTGGCGGTGACCTTGCGCAATTCGCCGAGACTGCCGCGCGATCTGGCTTTGAAACTGGCGCATGATGTTGAATCCATTGCGATTCCTGTGCTTGAGTTCTCGCCGTCCTTTACCGACGAAGATATGATCGAGCTGGCCCTGTCGGCGACGGTGGCCAAACAGGCGGCGATTGCGGCACGTCCGCGTGTGCCGGAGTCGGTCGCTGAAGTGATTGCCGAACATGCCGGCGTTGAAGCGGTGCGAGCGCTGGCGAAAAATAAAGGGGCGGAGTGGACGGACAAAGCGTTTGCCGACTCGCTTCTGCGCTATGGCGAGGATCCGGAGGTGCAGGAGGGGATTGTCAGCCGTGACCAGATTCCGGTGCATATTGCGGAGAAAATGGTCAGCCTTGTCTCAGGGCAAGTGTTTGATGTTCTCGTCAACAAGCATGAACTGCCCGCGCAAGTGGCGATTGATATTGCCGCTGGTGCGCGTGAACGGGCGACGATTGATCTCGTTGAACAGGCGGGCCGGACACAGGATTTACCGCGCTTTGCCCAGCAGCTCAATTTGAACGGGCGGCTGACCCATTCGCTGATTATTCGCGCTTTGTGTACGGGGCAGATCCCGTTTGTCGAGCATGCTTTGGCCGAGCTGTCTGGGGTTGCGCACAATCGTATCTGGCTCTTGATCCATGATGCCGGCCCGCTCGGGCTGCAGGCTGTGTTTGATCGGGCGGGGCTGCCGCGTAAATATTTGCCGGCGTTCAAGATTGCGCTTTCGACCTATCACGAGACTGAATTTGACGGCGAGGCTGGCGACAAGGAGCGGTTCAAGATCAAGATGATCGAACGCGTTCTGACCCAGTTTCAGGCCATTGCGAAAGACGATCTGGATTATCTGCTGGAGAAGCTGGACGCTTATTCCGACCAGCAAGCCGAAGGCGATAGCGACGCGGCCTGATCAGGCGTCGGCATAAGGCGCAACGCCGAAATCAATGCCCGCGCGGGCGAGGAAGTCGCCATCGCGCCAGCGCGGTTTCTCGGCGACAATCGAAACACCCGCATCAACCGCTATGGCGATCATCTCGTCAAGATTTTCGTCAAGGCCAACCCGGTCCGCGCGCACGCGCAATGTGTCTATCATGAGCCAGCTCATGGGCTGCAATTGGCAGCGCCAGCTTTGTCTTGCGTCCATGGCCACGCGCAGCCCACGCATTCGCAAGGTGCGGAACAGGCCGAAATCGAACCCGTTATTGCGCACCATGTCGGCGTCGGTAAATTCAAACGCCAGTTCCTGCGGGCAGAGTCTTGTGTGGGCGAGCGCGGTCAGGCAGGCGTCGATCAGCGATGGCATTTCCAACACACGCGCGGGTACGGGCAGGATTAAGGGGCGCAAATCTGTGCGTGTCGTGTCGCAAACTTGCGCCAATTGCTCGATCTGTTTGAGAAGGCGGCTGCCTAGATCATCTCGGTTGGACATGGTCAGAGCGGGGCCAAAGCGTGGGCTATCCTCAAGATCGAACACCGGCTCGACAAATGCCCCAACCGCATCACCGCGACACAGATGAAGGCTCGGCTGTAACCGAAGCTGATGTCCGGATTCGTGTGTGGTCCGTGTTGCCCGCTTGGAGGTCGATTGTTGCATGCGTTCTGCCAGTGCTCTAGGTGAGAGGTGACGCTATCAAACTTGTGTGAAGATCGGACGAGCCTAGGTGCATGGATTTTCACGAAATTTCAACAAAGTCTGGAAACAGAAATGACGACCTCTCCGACACCTCCGAAACTCTCTGCCTCGGTTCTTCTGGTGCGTGATATGGGCGCGCTCGAGGTTTTGATGGTGGCGCGGCATTACCAGATTGATTTTGCGTCCGGCGCTTTGGTGTTCCCCGGCGGCAAGGCGAATGATGAAGATACAGAGGCAGGCTGGAGTGATCTGGTGGATGGGGCGTTTGATGGCACGCAGCGGACGGCGCGGATCAGTGCGGTGCGTGAGGCGTTTGAGGAATCGGGCATTTTGCTTGCGCGCTCTGCTGGCGAGCGGGGCGCAGGTGCCAGATTGGTTGGCCTTGAAATAACTGAAAAACTTGCGCCCTTACGCGGCGCGGTTGACCGGCAGGAGGAGAGTTTTCTTGGCCTGATCAGGGAGAGCGGGCTGGTCCTCGCGCTCGATACGCTGATCCATTTCGGGCACTGGATTACGCCTGCGATGATGCCGAAACGGTTCGATACGCATTTCTATCTCGCCCCGACGCCGGCCGAGCAAATCGCCTCTCATGATGGCCGCGAGACGACCGACGCCCGATGGCTGAACCCGCTGGAGGCTTTGGAGATGGCCGAGCGGGATGAGGCGACCATCATCTTCCCGACGCGGATGAATTTGAAAAAACTTGGAGCGGCAAGTTCTGTGGCGCAGGTGCATGAGCTGTTTGCAGGCGAGGGCATTGTCACCGTCGAACCGCGGCTTGGCAAAAATGATGAGGGCCAGCCATGTCTCTTCATTCCCGAAGAGGCCGGATATGGTCAAACGGTTGAATTGCTTGACCAAGCGATGCGTTAGCCCGCTTTTGCGGATGCTTTGCGAGGCGGGGTCTGTGCTGTCAGCTGGCTGACCTGGGTGGCCAAAGCTTCACAGACCGCGTTTGAAACATCGTCAATCTCTTCGTCCGAGGTCGGAGCGTTGTTTGCGGCGGCGCGGCATGCGTCAATGTGTAGGTCAATGAGTTTCGCGTTTTGGTCCCACTGGTCTGTTTTCAGCAAGGCATCAAGTGAATAGGCCAGCTTTGCGATGACAGGGTAGCCATAATTGCCTGCCATTCCTTTTAGATCATGTGCCGCCAGACGGACCTTTTTGAAGTCCGCCAGATCCGACATGTTTTCGCGCAGGGCGGTCCAACCAGTGATCAGCCTGAGTATATCGCGGCGGAGCCAGGCTTCATATTTCTGCTCAAGGGGGAGCGTCGCGTCTTGTTCTGTCTGTGTTGTCGCGGCCATTGAAGGTGTCGCGCTTGAGGGGGCTTCAGGTGCGGCAACTGGCGGCGACGTTTCGGCTTGTGTATCCGCAGGCGTGAACCCGGGAACAACCCGTGAGATGTCGATACTGACCGCCGTGCTCGATACGGTGTCTTTACGCTTACGTTTGGAACGCTTTTTGAGAAGATTCATCATGGATGATGGTCTAGCAGACTTTGCTTAATATCTTCCTGACAAGGATGTACAAATTTTCCGGACCTGTCTCAAACGCGGAATTGTTCGCTCAGGATACGTTCGTCAAGTGCGTGGCCGGGATCGAAAAGTAGAACCAGATTGCAGTCTTTCGCTTCCTGAATATCGACTGAAATGATGTCGCGGACTTCCACATTGTCGGCCGTGGCGGAGATTGAGCGTCGTTCGGGATCAATCACTTCGAGCCGGACATGGGCGGTTTCGTCGAGGAGGGCGCCGCGCCAGTGACGTGGGCGAAATGCGCTGACCGGGGTTAAGGCCAGCAGATTGGCGCCGATGGGTAGGATTGGGCCATATGCCGAATAATTATAGGCCGTCGATCCGGCAGATGTTGCAACCATGACGCCATCGCAGACAAGTTCGGCAAGGCGCTCATGATGGTCCACGATAATGCGGATCTTGGCCGTTTGGGCGGTCTGACGCAGCAGCGACACTTCGTTGATGGCGAGATGGTGGTGTTTTTGGCCATCGCGATCGGTGGCGGTCATGCGTAAGGGCGAAATGGTCAGCCGCTCGGCCGCGTTGAGGCGTTTGGGCAGATCGTCCTCGATATATTCGTTCATGAGAAAGCCCACCGTGCCGCGATGCATGCCATAGACCGGCTTTTCGTCGTCAAACCGCCGCCGGAGCGCGTCGAGCATGGCTCCGTCACCCCCGAGCGCCACGATGACATCGGCTTCCTCTTCGCTGACGGTTCCGTAGCGTTTGTTGAGTATCTGGAGCGCGCGCTGGGCTTCGGGGCGCTGGCTGGCGGAAAAGGCGATTTTGGGCGTCATAGTGCCTAGCTGGCCAGAAGTTGGCGCGCGGTCAAGCGTGTCGGCGCGGAAAGGCTGACAATCGGTGCCGGTTTGTCTGGCCGATTTTTACCGATATTGGCTGCTTCGTCTTTGACCTTGAGTGGAAAACGCATATCATAGCCGGAATAATCGCAAAATTACCGCAAATATGGAGAGTTTCGGATGGCTGATGGTGCAAAAGCAATCGATGTAAAGGCGTCTGTCAGCGAGGCCGAATGGCAAGCGCGGGTCGATCTGGCTGCCCTGTACCGCTTAACGGCGCTACATGGTTGGGATGATATGATTTTTACGCATATTTCGATGCGCGTGCCGGGGCCTGATCACCACTTTCTGATCAATCCTTATGGCTGGTTTTTCGAGGAGATGACGGCGTCCTCGCTGGTTAAGGTCGACCTTGAGGGCAATGTGGTTAGCGAAACCGATGCGATGGTCAATCCGGCGGGCTTTACGATCCATTCTGCTGTGCATATGGCGCGGGAAGACGCTGTGTGTGTGATGCATGTCCATACCGATGATGGCGTGGCCGTTTCGGCGCAAAAACACGGGCTTTTGCCGATCAGTCAGACGGGTATGATCGCCATGTCTGATGTGGCTTATCATGATTATGAGGGCGTGGCGCTCGACCATGATGAGCGTGAGCGGATTGTTGCGGATATGGGCGATAAGTCGCTGTTAATATTGCGGAATCACGGGACGCTGACGTGTGGGTCTTCGGCGGGGCAGACCTTTATGCGCATGTTCTTTTTAGAGCGGGCCTGCGCGATGCAGGTGCGGGCTTTGTCGGCGGGGCGGGAGAACCTGATTGAATGCGGGCCGGACGTTCAGGACGTGGTCAAAAACCAGTCGAATCCGGCGGGGATGAAAGTGCTGGCGGACATGTTGGCTTGGCCGGGCCTGTTGCGGCGGCTCGATCGGCAATTGCCCGGCTATGACAGCTAGATAGCGCGATTTCGGGGGGAAATGGCATAATTACAAAGGGTTGGCTGGTATGAAGGCGCGCGTCCTTATGGTGGGCGGGGTGCTTGGGCTGTCCCCATTGGCCGCTGGCAAGGCGTGGGCAGGACCGTGGGGACAAGGTGAGGGACACGTCTATGCAGAGATGGCTGTGCTCGGCCAGCGCATTGACGGGACCGGTGCCGTGCGCGGCGAGCTTTATGCCGAATATGGTGTAACCGACACTTGGACCGTAATTGGTCAGCTTGAAGGTGTCCGGTTTCCGCAATTGTCGGGGCAGGACCAATATGCCTATCGGGCGACAGTTCGGCGTCAAATCTGGCAAAAAGGGCGATTTACGGCCGCTTTTGAGGGCGGTGTGGTCGGTGGTGAGGCGATTGGCGGCACAATTGGCGGCTGTGACAGCGTGGGCGGAGAGGCGCGGATTTCGGTGGGCGCGACGGGGCGTACGAGGCGTCGAGAGCGGGCCTGGTTTGGCTTTGCGGACGCAATTGTTCGCGAGCATGGCAATTGTCGCCGGCAAAGACTTGAGGTGGGCTATGGGCAGGAAATTGTGCCCAAATGGTGGAGCGTGAACAAGGTTTACCTCGAAACGGGCACGGGCGATGCGCGCTCAATCAAGCTGGATTCGAAGATTTCACACGTTTTTGGACGCAATGAGCTGGGTCTTGGCTATCGGCAAGAGGTGTCGGGCCGGTTTCGTGAGGTTGGCATTGTGGTCAGCCTTGTCAGGCGGTTTTAGGCCGTTTTACTCGGCCGCTTCCCAGCCTGTTTCGACCATGAGATAGGCAATAACGGCCTGCCGGTCGGTCGGTTTGCGCACGCCCTGGAAGGCCATCCGGTTGCCCGGGAGGAAATTCCGGGGGCTTTCGAGCCACTGGTCTAGCTGTTCCGGTGTCCAGATAAAGTCCGCATTTTCAACGGCTTCGGAGTAGTTGAAGCCCTCGGTGCTGCCGATCTGGCGGCCGAAGATTTTGTAGAGGTTCGGGCCGATTGTGTTCGGGCCGCCTTCTGCGACGGTGTGGCAGGTTGAGCAGAGCTTGAAGACGCGTTTGCCGGTGGCGTAGCTGGCCTCGCTATAGGGGGCGGGTAAGGCGGCGAATTCGGAGGAGGGTTCGGCGGCGGCGGGGGTTGGCGCGGGGGTGCCTTCCGAGCGGGTGGCCTCTTCTATGGCTGATGCGGTGCTTGAGGATTCGGGCGCAGTCGCTTGTGTTTGAACGGTTTTTCCAGAATTTTCATCGCCCGATTGCGGTGCGCCGCAGCCCGCGAGAATGAGGCCGAGGGCGAGAAAAGCGGAGTGAAAACGGGGCTGAGCCATGATATTTTCCTCAATTTGGGACTGTGCGCCCTTATAGCGATGTTTCGAGGCGGGCTGCAAGCTGGGTCAGTGTCGCATTTGGCAGCTTCATGGGGGCAAAATAGAGTCTATTCAGACGATGAAAAGTCTATTAACGGCTTTACTCGATACGTGAAGATCTGACGTTAAGCTCCCGATTTTTAACGGAAAAACGCTAAAATCGAAGTCTGTAAATGCTTCTACAGCGCCGATAAAATTTGCAGGCACCAAGAAGCGGAAAATTAACCATACTTCATTAGACTGATTCCATAAATACAAAAAATGGGTGATGAAATGAAACGGGTAATCCTTGGTATGACGGCAATAGTCGCGACCATCTCTACCCCTGCCTTTGCCGGGCCAGAAGATGCAAATCTCTGGGTTGGATTGGAAGACAGCAGGGACGGCGTCCTTTTGGACGAAAAAACAGGCGA
>CALLCD010000140.1 GCA_938049795.1 uncultured Hyphomonadaceae bacterium
GTCCCCCCAATCTGCGCCAGCCGATCCGGCACCGGAGCCTGTTGCCAAGTCGGAACCTGCGCCCGCGCCGGTCGAGATGGTCGCTGCGCCGATGGGGCATAATTCGGTCGCCATGATCGACCCGGCCATTCCGGAGGGCACAAGCTTTACCGAAACCACCGTGCGCGATGCCTTGCGTGACGCGATGGCCGAAGAGATGCGCCGTGACGAGACAGTGTTCGTTATGGGCGAAGAGGTCGCAGAATATCAGGGGGCGTACAAAGTCACCCGCGAATTGCTGCAAGAGTTTGGTCCGCGCCGCGTGGTCGATACGCCGATTACGGAGCATGGTTTTGCCGGCCTTGGCGTTGGCGCAGCGTTTGGCGGGCTCAAGCCGATTGTCGAGTTCATGACGTTCAATTTTGCCATGCAGGCGATTGACCATATCATCAATTCTGCGGCCAAGACACTTTATATGTCGGGCGGGCAGATGGGGTGTCCGATTGTGTTTCGCGGGCCGAACGCCGCCGCCTCCCGTGTCGGCGCGCAGCACTCTCAGGATTATGCGTCATGGTATGGCCATGTGCCGGGCCTCAAAGTGGTTGCACCCTATGATGCGGCTGATGCCAAAGCGCTGCTCAAAGCCTCGATCCGCGATCCGAACCCCGTTGTCTTCCTTGAGCACGAGCTGCTCTACGGCAACACATTCGACGTGCCTGACCTTGAAGATTATGTCCTGCCCATCGGCAAGGCGGCGGTCAAACGTGAGGGGACGGATGTCACTTTGGTGGGCTATTCGCGCATGGTCGGCTTCGCGCTTGAAGCGGCTGAGAAGCTGGCCGCTGAAGGTATCTCCGCCGAGGTTGTCGATCTGCGCACGATCCGCCCGATGGATACGGAGACAGTGGTTGAGAGCGTGAAGAAGACCTCGCGTATGGTCACTTGCGAAGAAGGTTGGCGCTTTATGGGCGTTGGCGCAGAGCTTTGCGCGACAGTGACGAATGAGGCGTTTGACTATCTCGATGCGCCGCCCGCTCGCGTTTGCCAAAAGGATGTGCCGCTGCCTTATGCGGGCAATCTCGAGGCGATGAGCCTGCCGAATACGGATGATATTGTCGTCGCCGCGCGTGCTGTTTGTGAGGGGAGATAGTGGCAAGTGAGCAGAATCCCTTTTTGGAGGGCAGCTATTTGGTTGAGGAAGTCGTCAGCTGCAGTTGGATGGAAAGTGAGCTGCGAGCAGTTCTGAATATTACCCGGCGATCTCAAAGTTCAGGCCCATCAAATGGTTTCTTGGGGGGGTATGAGGGGATCTACGTTCTGAAGTGTGATGGCGTGGATATCTTAACTGTGCTCGAAGAAGGTGTTGCGGATCGAGCCGACATGCTGGTTATTGAAAATGCCAAACCAGTTTTTTCCGGATTGGCCGGGTTCGACTTTTCAGAAAAGTCTAAACGACTAGATAATTTGAAAGATGGCCAAGATTCTGGAGAGTATGTTAGCCATAAAGCGATGCATTTTGTCGTTCGTTCCCTTTATAATTCCTTTGAATTTTTCTCTTCATTGAAGCCCTCTTTAGGAGTTTACCGTGCCGATTAACATCACAATGCCCGCTTTGAGCCCGACAATGGAAGAGGGCACGCTGGCCAAATGGCTCGTTAAAGAGGGCGATGAGGTCAGCTCTGGCGATTTGATTGCTGAGATCGAAACGGACAAGGCGACAATGGAAGTTGAAGCCGTGGACGAGGGCGTGGTGGCGAAGCTGCTGGTGGCTGAAGGGACCGAAGGGGTTGCGGTGAACGCTGTGATCGCGGTGCTCGTCGAAGACGGTGAGGATGCGAGCGCGGTTGAGGCCCCTGCCTCCGCAGGGGATACGGCTAAGCCCGAACCAGCGCCGACGTCTGCGTCCGTAGAGGAGATGGCTAAGTCAGAACCTGTCCCTGTGCAAGAAGTTGCCGCCCCCCCAGCGAACGCTGGGGCACATGGCCAAGCAGAGCCCAAACTTGCCTCCACCTCAATGTCTGGCGCGCGGATCAAAGCCAGCCCGCTCGCCAAGAGACTGGCCAAGCTCAAAGGCATTGACCTCTCCGCGCTGACCGGCTCTGGCCCACATGGGCGCATTGTCAAAAAGGATGTCGAAAGCGCGCAGCCCGGAACCGCGGTGGCCACACGAGATGCCAAGCCGCCCGCACAGGCAGGCGCGGTCAGTCCTGATGGTTTGATTTTGCCGCAAGTGCTTGATGATCGGGTTTACGATCCTGAAAGCTACGAACTGGTGCCGCTCGATGGTGTGCGCCGTGTCGTGGCGCGCCGGTTGACGCAGAGTTTTATGCAGGTGCCACACTTCCCGCTGACGATGGATTTGCGGCTCGACAAATTGCTCTCCGCGCGCAAGGGCATCAATGCCGCCGCGCGTGAGGGCGTCAAAGTTTCGGTCAATGATATGCTCATCAAAGCGGCGGGGTTGGCGCTGATTGATGAGCCCGATTGCAATGCATCCTATACGGATGATGGCATCGCCTACCATAATGGCGCGCATATTTCGGTGGCGGTCGCGATTGATGGCGGGTTGATTACGCCGGTGATCCGCAATGCGCATTTGAAGGGGCTTGCGGAGATCTCCGTCGAGATGAAAGACCTCGCCACCCGCGCGCGCGACCGGAAACTCAAGCCGCAGGAATATATGGGCGGCACATTCAGTCTTTCGAATTTGGGCATGTTCGGCATCTCCAATTTCGCGTCGATCATCAATCCGCCCGAAGGCATGATCATGTCCGTCGGCGCGGGCGAGAAGAAACCCGTGGTTGGCGAAAATGATGCGCTGGAAGTGGCGACAGTGATGAGCGTGACGCTGACTTGTGATCACCGCGTCATTGGGGGCGCAGAGGGCGCGAAATGGCTCGCCGCGTTCAAGCGCTATGTGGAACAGCCTGAGGCGATGTTGCTGTAAGATTGGTGGAAAAGTATAATGACTGATACAAATTTTGATCTCATCGTCATTGGCTCTGGCCCGGGCGGA
>CALLCD010000141.1 GCA_938049795.1 uncultured Hyphomonadaceae bacterium
GGCAATGTGCACGCGGGGCCATCCCCAATAGCAACGGACAGACCGCACGCTCCCTGTCCGTCTCTTAGGCGCGGCAACAGAGCGCTTTCCACGAACAAATCTCGCCACAAAAATGCACCGTGAACGTGCATAATTTCCGTAATTGGAGAGTTTTGGAGCAATATTTAACAAATTTGTAACGCCTTTAGAGGGATATCTGCAACTTTAACGAGAGACAGGTGAGGCCAAGACTCACCGTAGACAGTGGATCATCATATGCCTCGCCCTTCAAACGCGTCCCTCTCCATCAGACCGGCCCTCCGAACTGGAAAATACCCGTGTTCGAACCCGTCGGCAGGCATCGACACAGCGCCCGCTTGCAGGGTTGACGCGACCGGCGGGCAGGGTGGATCGGGATATTTATTGGGCCTTTTTCCGACCCTGCTTCTGGCCGCTCTTGTTTTGTTTGCGCCAGAAGCCCGAGCCCAGGGGATACCGGCCACATGCGACCTGACCGAGGCGGATATTCCTTCTGGCGCGGGGTCGACTTTTACCATTCCGGCAGGGCAGACACTGTGTGCGCAAACGTCGGTGGACAGAACGGTGAGTTTGACCGTGGCGGGAACGCTGCGGGTCGAGCCGGGTATTTTGCTCAACATTAATGGCTCTTTCGCCAATCAGGGTTTGATCGTGTTTGAGGCCGATAGTGGCGGTGTGACGTCGGCCATCGGGCTCAACGGGTCGATGAGTTGTGCAGGCGGCAGCATCGAAGCGCAAGGTGCGCCGGTGGGCGAGACGCTTGATTTTCCGCTGTTCTCGCAATTTTTCCCCGGCACACCGTTCCCTGAATTTTCGAATGGGTATCAGCCCTTTGTACCAAACAGCTCCGGCTTTGTCGGGCTGACTTTCGCGTCGGCGTGTCAGGCGGTGGGGGTGTCCTCGACGCCTGATCCGCTGGCCTCGCTGCCGGCGTTTACGTGTAGTGGTGATTTCTATCAGGTGCATGGTTCGCCTTCGAGCAGCGTGTCTCTGGTGGATTTGGCGGCGGGGAGTTTTGATACGATTGGGAGCACCGGAGAGTCGATCCGCGCGACGGGGCTCGATCCGGATTCGCTGTTTGCTTACGGCATTCAAAGTCAGGGCGGCGGGCTGGCGGGGAATGTTCTTTTCGCGATTGGCAGTAACGGGACGGCGGTTGATCTTGGCACCGTGTCGGGGCTGACCGCGCGGAACCATCCGTCTGGGGACTTTGGCCCCGGCGGTCTGCTTTATGTTCGAAATAATGGCCGGAACCGTCCGCTGATCGGGATTGATGTCGATACGCGAACGGTGGTGAGCCAGCACACGCCGACGGGCCTTACGAATAATCCGAATACGGCGGATTTTGCGTTCAACCCGGTTGATCAAAGCTTTTATTCTGTCGAGAGCAATTCGGGGAATGCGCGGCTTTTGCGCTTTACGCTAAACGCCAATTCGACATTTACAGTCGCCTCGGTCGGCACAACGGGCATCGTGACAAGCGGCAATGGCGGCAATAACGTCTTTGGGGCGATGTATGCCGATAGCGACGGTAATGTATATGGGATCCAGAATGCCAGTGGGCGCTTATACCAGTTTAGCACCGTAGACGGAACGTCTATACTCGTCGGGCGGGGGGCGATCGGGAGCCAGAATGATGGCTTCTCGTGCTCGCAGGCGGCCAGCGCTATCCCGCGCGATTTCGGGGATGCGCAGACGGACGGCACTGTGGTTGATGGCATTACAACCAATTATGGGTCCGCATCGCAGGCGCGTGATCCGGGCAATTTGTTTCTTGGCGTAGAAGCGCCAACAGCCGAGCAGAGCAATGTAAACGCGTCGGACAATGCCGATGGGGACGCCAATGATGAGGCGGCTCTGGCCGATGCGGTGCAGGGCGATACGAGCTATGCGGCGTCCGTGGCGGTGTTTAACAATACCGGCAGTGATGCGTTCGTGTGCGGATTTATTGATGCGGGCGCGGGCGACGGATTTGACGGTACGTTTGACACGGGCGCAGAGCGAGTTTGCGCGACGGTGCCGAGCGCGAATGCGAGCCAGAGCGTTGATCTGAACTGGACGGGGCTGTCTTTTGGCTCGAACCCGACCACGTTTGTGCGGCTGCGTCTGGCGACGGTGCAGAGCGAAGCGGAAGCGCCCACCGGAGACGGAATCTCGATTGGCGAAGTTGAGGACTATGCGGTGACGATAGTGCAGGGCGCGCCGGCATTTGTTGCGCAGTGTACGGCCAGTGGCACGGGTGATCCGTTTGGGGATGAAGTGATATCGTATTCGCCCACCAGCGGCGTGGCTGCGGCGCGGAGCGACCCGGATCAGGTTCTCGGTGCGCCCGACTTTGCGGGTTTGGGGCAGAATCCAGAGCGGTTTACGAGCCTTGGGTTGGCGGGTGGTGAGATTGTTGTTGCTTTTCGCGACAATATTCTCTCGAATTCGGGCGACGTCGGGCCGGAGTTGTCGATTTCAGAGATCGGCTCGGTCGAACGGTTTGATCTGTTTGTCTTCCCATATCCGGAGACCGAACTGATCCTGCAAGAGGCGGGCATTACGGCTGAGACTGATGGGTCGTATCTGGTTGCATCGAATGTTTCGACAGCCTCGATTGATATCGACCCAGTGTTCGGAAATCTGTTTGCACAAGGCAGGTTGCAGTTTGCGGGGGTACGGATTGTCAGTCTCGGGACGACAGGTGATGGTCCCGATATTGATGCGCTGAGAGCGGATGTCTCGCAGGATTGTTCTGAGATCCGCAACCCGTCGGACTATTCGGATGCGCCGATTGCGGACTATGGCGAGGCGAGCCATGAAGTGGGCAATACGTCTATCTTCCTTGGCACGGTTGCGCCCGATGCGGAACCGTCTGCGCGTCAGGCTGGCAATGGTGGCGCGACGGCGGATGGGGATGATGATGACGGCGTGGCGATCTTTGCGCCGCTGAGTGCTGGCGATACCACCTATTCTGTTGATGTGAATGTCACAAATATGAGTGGCGCTCCGGCCACGCTGCATGGCTGGATTGACTTTGACGG
>CALLCD010000142.1 GCA_938049795.1 uncultured Hyphomonadaceae bacterium
CTGGTCCGGATCAACCTCGACCGCCTCCCGCCGTCCGTTCACAATCAGTGTCGCCATAATCCCGTCCTCGCCGCCTGAATAGAAATGGTTTGGTTCAGGGTACACAAATCGCGGCAAATTGCAAAGACATGGTTACCGCGGATGCGTCATGCACCTGATCAGCTGCGCGATTGAGCCGCCGCCGCCTGAAATTCAAGTGTGGCCTCGCGGGTTGGCGCGCAATAGCTGGCAGTTGGCTTTTGCACCGACATCGCCGCCGCAGCGGACGCAAACTCTGTCGCATCAAGCAGACCTGCCCCCTCGCACAAAGCCCCCGCAAGCGCGCCATTGAACACGTCCCCTGCCCCGCTTGTGTCCAGGACAGGGGTGACTTTGTAGGCGGGCACATATCGGGTTTGGCTCTGTGTTGCCACGAGCGCGCCATGATGGCCAAGGGTGATGATGGTCTCGCGTGCGCCCATCGCCAAGAGCGCACTGGCGGCTTGGCGGGCGCTCGCCTCGTCATGAACCTCAAGCCCCGTCAGCGCACTCGCCTCGGTCTGGTTCGGGGTGATAATGTCAGTCAGCGGAACAAGCGTCTCCGCGCCCGCAATGAAAGGGGCCGGATTGAGGATCGCCGTTTTGCCAAGATCATGTGCCTGAGCGAGACAGGTGCGGACGGTTTCAAGTGGGGTTTCCAATTGCGCCAGTATAATTTCGCTCTGCCCGAACATATCGCGCGCGCGTGTGATGTGCGCTGGCGTCATCGCGCCGTTCGCGCCAGCGGCAACGATGATGAGATTGTCGCCCTGTTCGTCCACCAGAAGACAGGCCGTGCCGGTGGGCAAATCATCAAGCGGAAGAATGCCGGATGTGTCCACGCCTTGATCTCGGAGATAAGCGAGGCAAAACTCCGCATGCATATCTTTCCCGACACAGCCGAGCATGCGCACGGGCCGGTCCGTCGCCGAGGCACAAGCGGCGGCCTGATTGGCACCCTTGCCGCCGGGCGCCGTGGTGAAATTGTGCGCGGGCACCGTTTCATGCGCCACGGGCAGGCGCGCGACATTGTAGATGGAATCATGATTGACACTGCCAACGACCAACACGCCCTGATCCATGCTCTACCTCTCCCCTGTTGGCCTTATGGATTAAGCGCGACAATTCGCTTGAACGTGTCGAGCAGCGCATCGACTTGAACATCCACACAAACGAAACACTGCCGCCCGCCGCCCGTCCGCCGCACCAGATCGCCGATCTCTTCGCCCTCGGTGACCACACCCAAACCCGTCTCTTCCATATCCATCAGATCGGGCTCGAGACAGGCAATGACCGCAGACGGATCATGTAGATGGCAGCTTAACCGCCCCGTCTTCTGCTTGTAAAACTCCATATAGAACTGGCCAATCTGGCGCAGGAACCCGCCGGCCACCGGAGAGGTCTCCGCCAGCGCATCAAAGTCGCTCGCCAGAAATTCGATTTGGCTCGTGACATCAAGTCCGACAATCACAATCCGGCCGGCCCCCGGCGCATTGACGACAATGTCCGCCGCATGCGGATCATTCCAGAAATTTGCCTCGGCATAGGGACCGACATTGCCCGCCACATCAAGCGCGCCGCCCATGATCACAAGCTGAGCGAGATTGGAGACGAAATCAGCGTCCTTCTCGATGGCGCGCGCGACATTTGTCAGCGGACCGATGGCGCAGAGCGTGATCTCGCCCGGGGCCTCGCGCGCGGCCCGCACGAGGAAGTCGGACGCGTCTTCGGCCTCACGCTCGCGGAGGGGCGCACCGATCTCATAATCGCCAAAGCCATGCTTGCCGTGGACAAAATCGGCAGGCGGATTGGGAGGAATGGCGAGCGGGGCGGCTTGGCCCTGATAGACCGGCTGTTTCCCGCCCGACAAATCGCCAAGCCAGAGCGCATTTCGCGTCGCGTCTTCTATGGTCACATTGCCGAAAATAGTGGTCAGCGCGAAGAGGTCGATCTTGGGGTGCGCATGGGCGTAGAAATAGGCCATCGCATCGTCAACGCCCGGGTCCGTATCAATGATCAGTTTCATTCCGTCCGCTCCCCGTGCCATCGGCCCAAGCCCCTCACGCTAAACCACTTTTCGCGCGGGGTGTATAGTCAGCCGCAATCCTTGCGCGCGCATCGCAGTTTTCTCTGGACACACACGCCGCCTCACCTGCTATAGAGCGCGCAAACCACAAGAGCGATTTTACGACCCTATGAGCAAGACATTTATCAAGGCCGAAACCCTTCTGGCCGATTCTTATGAACTCGGTATGCGGGTGCTCGAATCAGGCTTCCGGCCGACATTCCTGCTCGGCGTCTGGCGCGGGGGCACGCCGGTCGGAATTGCGATGCAGGAGCTGTTCGAAATCCACGGCCTGAAGATGAACCATTTTGCCATCCGCACTTCGTCTTATGGCAGCGGCATGGAAGCGGCGGACACGGTTCAGGTGTTTGGCTTGCAGCATGTGGTCGATACGGTCAATGTCGATGACAAGCTTCTGATCATTGATGACGTATTTGACAGTGGACGGAGCATCTCGGCGATCATAGACAATCTGCGCGCCAAGAGCCGCCGCAACACGCCCGCCGACATCAAGGTTGCGACGGTCTATTACAAGCCTGGCCGGAATAAGACCGCGCGCGTGCCGGACTTCTACATCCACGAGACGGAAAACTGGCTCGTCTTCCCGCACGAGATGAAGGGCTGCACGCTGGAGGAGCTTGCCGAACACAAGCCCCTGCCCAAACGCATCTTTGACCTCAAGCTCGATCTTTAGGGCGTGGGCGTCACCGCGCTCTGATTGAGCAAGCCAAGCCCCGCCGCATCAACCGCGCTGCGGAAGGCGGCCAGCTCACCCTCGATCAAGCCATTGGTGCTTGCCACCGCCTCGGCCACCGCCTCACGTGCGCGCTCAAGCTCGGCAAGCGCAGCCGATGACGGGCCGTCAAAGGTCGATCCGAGATAGAAAGCCGCTGTGCCGATCTGGCTGCCGACCTTGTCCGCATTATAGACAATCCCGCGCGTCTCAGGCGGCACACGGAAGCGTTCTTCGGCCTCGGTGAGCGCCTTTCTAATTGCTTTGGCATCCGTCTCAAGATCGGCATGGGGGTTTGCGCCCGCATCCGGCCCGCGCACCGCTTTCTCAGCTTTGATCAACGCTTCGACCGTCTCGACATCTCGGCGCGCAGCGAGAATATTGCGCAAAGCCGCATTCATCTGGGCTTGCAGGGCTTGAACCTCGTCAAGCGCGGCGGCATTGGCCATTTGCGCGTCCAGCGTATAGGGGCTGCGCGGATCGGCGAGCACATTGATCGTGCCGCTCGCGGTTTGCCCGTCAAAGGCAATGCGCACCGTGTAAGCGCCGGGCACCACTTCGCGGCCGGCCGGAAGCGTGCCGTCTTTGGGAGCATCTTCGGCGGAAACCGGACGCAAGCCGTCGCGGCGCAAATCCCATACGGCGCGATTGATGCCCTGATGCACATCGGTCTTGAACGTGCGCACGGTTTGACCCGACGCATTGACGATGCTGATCGTCGCTTTCTTGGGCTTGGGCGCATCTTCCGCGTCCGCACCCCCATTGCGGCTTGCTCGCTCAGCCGCAGCGCGTTCACGCTCGCGGGCCTTATCCGGATGGGGCAGATCATCCCCGCTCGCCATAAAGGTCACCATCGTCCCATAAGGCGCATTGTCGGCACGGAACTCGCCATTGCCGGTAAACCGCGTCGAAGGCGTCTGGGCGGGCCGGTATTGCTGGCCGTCGGTAATGTTCAGAAGCGCAAACCGCTCGGAGAAATTGCGCGGCGCAAGATTCCTCAGCGC
>CALLCD010000143.1 GCA_938049795.1 uncultured Hyphomonadaceae bacterium
TTGCCAATCGTCGAACAAGCGGCGAGCGTGGCCAGAGCAGCCAAAGAGGAAATCATGGAAAGGCGCATGAGACGATGTGTCCTTCTAAGGTTTAGGAGCATTGCCTTAAGCAGACCCCATCTGATAGCCAATAGGTTTAACGGTGCCAATGCTTTGGCGCAACGCCACTTTGGCAGGAGATTGATGCTTTGTCCGCCCAAAACCCCGCTCTGACGATTTTATTGGCCGCGCCGAGAGGATTTTGCGCCGGCGTTGACCGCGCGATCCAGATTGTCGAGGAAGCGCTCGCCAAATGGGGACCGCCGGTCTATGTCCGCCACGAGATTGTTCACAACGCCCATGTCGTCTCGAGGCTTGAGGCGCTGGGCGCTGTTTTTGTTGAGGAAGTTTCAGACTGTCCCGCTGACCGGCCCGTGATCTTTTCAGCCCACGGCGTGCCCAAATCGGTGCCGCTTGAAGCACAAAACCGCAATATGATCTATGTCGATGCAACCTGTCCGCTTGTGTCCAAGGTCCATGTCGAAGCGCAGCGTCACCATGCCGACGGTCAGGAGATCATTCTGATTGGTCATGAAGGCCACCCCGAAGTGATCGGCACGATGGGGCAATTGCCCGACAGCGCAATGACGCTGATTGAAACCGTGGCCGATGCCGAAGCGTTTACGCCGATTGATCCGGACAATCTGGCATTTGTGACCCAGACCACTTTGTCAGTGGACGATACGGCGGAAATTGTGGCGACGCTGCAAAGGCGGTTTCCGGCGATCTCGGCGCCGCACAAGGAAGACATTTGCTATGCGACGACAAACCGGCAGGACGCGGTCAAACAAATGGCAACTTCGGCCGATCTTGTGCTGGTGATCGGGGCAGAAACCTCGTCCAATTCCAAACGCCTCGTCGAAGTGGCTGCGCGCAATGGGGCGAGCGCGGCAAAACTGGTCGCAAGCGCAGACGATGTGGACTGGGCATGGCTCGACGGGGTGTGCACGCTGGGCATTACGGCCGGAGCCAGCGCGCCGGAAGACCTGGTCCAGAGCCTGATTGATGCCTGCGCCGAACGGTTCGAGACGCGCGTTGAGGAAATCCGCGTGACCGACGAGAATGTCGTGTTCAAATTGCCGCGCATTCTGGCGAGCTGACGGTCGGGTCTTGCCTGCTAGCCGGTGGTCTTCAAACCAATTTCAGACATAAAAATACCCCCTGCATCTTGCGACACAGGGGGTAGATTGTTTCAAACTCTTTCGAGCGGTCGCCCTAGTAAGGGGACAGGCCGAGAGACTGAACGGTTGAAACGGTCAGGTAGCCAACTGGCAGACCGTTCGCACGCTGGTAGGATTCCATAGCGCGCAGTGTGCCTGGACCAAACTGGCCATCATCCGGTGCATTGTAGCCAGCAGCGGTCAGTGCCCGCTGAATTTCGCTAACTTTTGCAGATGTGGTGTTTGTGTCGCAAAGCACTTCACGCCATTCGAGGCCGCCACCGCCGGTGACAACGCGCTTTTCAACGGTTTTGAATGTCGCCGGGATCACATTGACCTGCTCGCTCGCGGGTGTGACGAGAACTTGCTTGGTCACGGTACCATATTCGGCCGGGATCACATTCTCGATCACTTGTGGCGGCTGGGCCACAACTTCACGGGTCACGACTTCTGTCACAGCCGGAATGACGCGAACGTCGGTTGTTTCCGGTGTTGCCACGCGTGTGCGTGTCACAGTGTCATACTGAGCAGGGACTTCGACGCGGCAAAGCAGCTCACCAGTGGCTTGCTCGCCATTGACGTTTGCAGTGCCGGTGCCCGCTGCGCCACGGCCAAACAGGCCAGCGCCTGGTTTCCATGTCGAGTAGGCCGGACGAACCAGAACTTGCTCTGTATAGGTTTCGAATGTCGCAGGAATCACAATTGTTTCGGTGCGTTCTGGCTCAACGGTGACAACTTCAGTCACTGTCTCGTAGACCGCAGGAATTGTGCTGTATGTGACAGTTTCTTCCTTGACCAGAACCTGCTCGGTCTGGGTTTCGTAAGTTGCAGGAATAACAATAATTTCCTGCGTTTCAGGACGGTCTACAACCTGCTCGGTCACAACTTCTGTTGTTTCCGGGATCAGAACGCGTGCAAAGCACTCGCCCGGATCTGCACTTGGTGGATAGTCCGCACCTTGAGCCATTGCTGCACCGCTAAACAGTGTGGCAGCGGCAGACGCCAAAAGCATCTTCTTCATGTTTATTCTCCCCTTGGATATCGACGCTGGATTATCCAACGCCAGATACTGGCTAAACAATTAGCACACAGTCACTACAAACTGCATGCCAACAGAGTTTGCGACTCGAAGACGACCCGCAACCAAGGACAGTTTTACCCCAGCCGAACATTACAGACCAGACATAACCTGCTTTTTCCTGCACAAAGTCTGCGAATATTTTCACAAACCCGCGTAATTTCAGGTCATCGGGCTGAATATTTTTCTGCCCCATGATCTTTCCACGGTTCGGAAAAAGGGGCAGACCCCCATCCAAAGCGCAAGAAGACGAGGACTCAAGACATGATCGAACGCTATTCGCGGCCCGAAATGGTGGCCATCTGGTCGCCCGAATCAAAATTCTCCATCTGGCTCGAAATCGAAACCCTCGCCGCCGAGGCAATGGAAGGGTTCGGGCAGATCCCTGCGGGCACAAGCGCGGCGGTGCGCGAACGGGCACAGTTTGATGTCGAGCGAATCAACGAGATCGAGCGCGAGGTCAAACATGATGTCATCGCCTTTCTCACCAATGTTGCCGAATATGTCGGTGAAGAAGCGCGCTATTTACATAAGGGGCTGACCTCTTCGGACGTGCTGGATACGTGTCTTGCCGTCCAGCTTAGCCGTGCGAGTGATCTGCTTCTGACCGGGCTCGACCGCGTTCTGACGGCACTGAAGACCCGCGCTGAGGAACACAAATTATCCCCGACCATTGGCCGCAGTCATGGCATCCATGCCGAGCCGGTCACGTTCGGGTTAAAGCTTGCCGGTTATTATGCCGAGTTCAAACGCTGCCGTGCCCGCCTTGTCGCTGCGCGTGAAGAGATTGCGACATGCGCGCTTTCGGGGGCCGTTGGAACGTTCGCCAATATTGATCCGCGCATCGAAGCCCATGTCGCAAAAGCGCTCGGCCTTGTGCCAGAGCCGATCTCGACGCAGATCATCCCGCGCGACCGGCATGCCATGTTCTTCTCGACCTTGGGCGTGATCGCCTCGTCGATTGAACGGCTCGCGACCGAAGTCCGCCATTTGCAGCGCACCGAAGTCCTTGAAGCGGAAGAGTTTTTCTCGGCAGGGCAAAAAGGATCGTCGGCCATGCCGCACAAGCGCAATCCGGTTTTGACGGAGAATTTGACGGGCCTTGCACGGCTTGTGCGGTCGTCTGTCACCCCGGCGCTCGAGAATGTGGCGCTCTGGCATGAACGCGATATTTCGCACTCATCGGTCGAGCGCGGCATTGGGCCGGACGCAACGGTGCATCTCGATTTTGCGCTGCACAGGCTGGCCGGTGTGATCGAGCAATTGCTGGTCTATCCGGAGAATATGCAGGCGAATATGGACAAGCTGGGCGGGTTGCACAATTCGCAGCGTGTCTTGCTGGCGCTTGTGGAAAAAGAAGTGAGCCGCGAGGACGCATACCGGCTGGTCCAGCGCAATGCGATGCGGACCTGGGCGGGCGAAGGGGCGTTTCTCGACTTTTTGAAACAGGACGAAGATGTCAAAGCAAGGCTCACGGACGCCGAACTCGAAGCGCTGTTCGATATGGAGTATCACCTCGCGCAAGTGGACTATATCTATGCGCGCGTGTTCAGCTAGAACTCATCCGGCCCGTGCTAGAGTATCATTGAATTTGTGAAAGGTATGACCCACATGCTGCGTGCCCTGATGCTGATGGTTTTTGTTGCGCTGGCTCCGATGGCCGCGCGTGCCGAGCCGGTGTTGAAGATCATCAATTTTACCGCCGACTGGTGCCCAAACTGCCAGATCCTGAACCCGGCCATCCACAATGCACTGCTCGAATTTCCAGAGGGCCAGATCGAGGTTATCAATCTCGATATGACCCATGCCGGGCGGCGAGCCAGCGACGAAGCAAAGCTGGCCGTCTATGCCGATGCAATCCGACTGGCCGAACAGCATAAGGCGGGCGATCTGTGGGAGCGTTATGGCGGGGTGACCGGCATTGCGGCGATTATTGCCGCCGATACGGGCGAGGCCATTGGCTGCATGACGCGGGCGCTAAGCTCCGACGCTATTGCCTATGGCTTGCGCGAATCGCTGATCATTACCGAGCGCCGCGCGCCGGGCGAACGAATGCCAGACGGGCCGGACTGTCCATAAAACTGGCCGCTGCCAACCGGAGCGGTTAGCCCTCGGAGCTGAGTTGCTCGCGCGCAACGAGAAGCAAAGCGTCCATCTGTTCGCGGATGCGCGCATCGGTCCGGTCAACGCCCTTGGCATCGAAATCACCGCGTATTTTGCGAAACACGTCTTCATCGCCCGCTTCTTCAAGATCAGACAGGACAACCGTTTTGGCATACGCCTCGGCATCTGCGCCCGACAGATCCATCAGATCGGCGGCCCAAAGCCCGAGCAATTTGTTGCGGCGGGCCATAGTTTTGAAATCAGTGGCCTGATCCATAGCAAACTTTGCTTCTTCACCGCGCTTGCGATCTTCAAATTGAGACATGTTTTTGGTTCCCTGAATTATCTCTTGAGCGATATAGGCACTGACATTGGTGAATTTCAACATGAGAGATGCCGCAAAGCGATGAATTAGGCGTTTCGTGCCGCGTCGATAATTGTTATAGGTCGGCGGATTCTTACACTTGGAGGGCGATGGATCGCGCTCCCTTTACCGGAAAGTTCAGCCCATGTCCCGACGCCGAATGGTCTATGAAGGCAAAGCGAAAATCCTATATGAAGGGCCTGAGCCGCATTTGCTGGTGCAGTATTTCAAGGATGATGCGACCGCGTTTAACGCCGAGAAAAAGGCCGTGCTCGACGGCAAGGGTGTGCTCAACAATCGCATTTCCGAATATATGATGACGCGGCTCGGCGAGATCGGCATCCCGCATCATTTCGTCAAACGGCTGAACATGCGAGAGCAATTGATCAAGAAAGTCGAGATCATTCCGCTCGAAGTCATCGTGCGCAATGTCGCCGCCGGAACGATGGCTAAGAGGCTCGGTCTTGAAGAAGGCGAGCGTTTGCCGCGCGCTGTGGTCGAGTTCTGCTACAAAAAGGACGAACTTGGCGATCCGCTCGTCGCCGAAGAGCATATCTCCGCGTTTGGCTGGGCAACCCCGCCGGAAGTCGATGACATGGTGTCGCTGGCGCTGCGGACGAATGATTTCATGTGCGGGCTGTTTGCGGGCGTTGGCATCCGCTTAGTCGATTTCAAACTGGAATTTGGCCGCCTGTTCGAGAACGAGACGGTGCGGACGATCCTCGCCGACGAGATCAGCCCTGACAGTTGCCGGCTTTGGGATATGGACACCAATAAGAAGCTCGACAAGGACCGCTTCCGCCGCGATCTGGGCGGGGTCACCGAAGCCTATTCGGAGGTCGCTCGCAGACTTGGCATCTTGCGCGACTCAGGCGACGGAGCGGACGTCGTCGATTTCAAAGGAGGCAGCAAGTGAAGGCAATTGTGCACATTGGCCTAAAAGCGGGCGTGCTCGACCCGCAAGGCAAAGCGGTGGCCGATACGCTGGGACGCATGGGCTATGGTGAGGTTGAAGCCGCGCGCATTGGCAAAGTCATCGAGCTTGATCTCGACGACGGGCTGAGCGCGGCGGACGCGGAAACGCGGGTAAAAGAAATGTGCGAAAAGCTGCTCGCCAATACGGTGATCGAAAGCTATCGGTTCGAGATTTCAGGCGCATGAAAACAGCGGTAATTGTCTTCCCCGGCTCCAATTGTGATCGGGACGCGCAAGTTGCGTTGGCCGAGGCCACGGGCAAGCCTCCGGCGATGGTCTGGCACAAGGATGGCACGATTCCGGACGGCACGGATTTGGTGATGATCCCGGGCGGCTTTTCCTATGGCGACTATTTGCGCTGCGGGGCGATGGCGGCGAACTCGCCGGTAATCGCGCAACTCCACGCCCATGCCGCGCGCGGGGGCTATGTGCTGGGCGTGTGTAATGGCTTCCAGATCCTGACCGAGACGGGGCTCTTGCC
>CALLCD010000144.1 GCA_938049795.1 uncultured Hyphomonadaceae bacterium
CTTTTGCGCCTGCAAACAGACCGGCAAGGCCCCGCTTTGCGACGGGACGCATAACAGCCTCGACTAAATCCGCTTGGGGCAGTGTCGCCGCTTGACGCGAGCGGTATGGGCTTTATGCCCGTCAGGACAGAATGATCGGAGGGTTCCTGACCGCTATGGCCCAGCTTTTACTTGAACTTTTTTCAGAGGAAATTCCCGCGCGGATGCAGGCCAGAGCGGAAGAGGCGCTTGGCAAGGCGCTGGGCGATGCGCTTGGGGCGGCAGGGCTTGGCTTTGACAGTTTGCAAACCGCGTCCGGTCCGCGCCGGCTGGCGGTGGTGGTTGAGGGATTGCCGGAAAAATCCGCTGATGTGCGCGAGGAACGCAAAGGGCCAAAGCTTGGCGCGCCGGAGAAGGCGGTTGCGGGCTTTTTGCGTGGGGCGGGGCTGGCTTCGATTGATGAGGCGGAGGTGCGCTCTGACCCGAAGAAGGGCGAGTTCTACGTTGCTGTGATCGAGAAAGCGGGGCGGCTGACCTCCGACATTATCGCCGAGGCTGTGCCGGAGATTGTGCGCGGATTTCATTGGCTGAAGTCGATGCGCTGGGGCACCGGCGATTTGCGCTGGGTGCGGCCATTGCAGCGGATTGTCTGTGTGCTGGATGGGGCGGTTGTACCGTTCGAGATTGATGGGCTTGAGAGCGGGAACGAGACTGAGGGTCACCGTGTGCATGGGCGTGGGCCTTTTAAGGTTTCCGGATGGGCGGACTATAAATCCCAGCTTGAGGGCGCGGGGCATGTGATGCTGGCGCGGGGGGACCGGAAGGCGTTGATTGCGGCGCGGGCCGAGGCGCTTTGCAAGGAGGCGGGGCTTGAGCTTGTGCCGGATGAGGGGCTTCTAGAAGAGGTGACGGGGCTGGCGGAATGGCCTGTGCCGGTGCTTGGGGCGATGGACCCGGCGTTTCTTGATCTGCCGCCGGAAGTTGTGCGGCTGTCGATGCGCACGCACCAGAAATATTTTGCCGTGCGTGATCCGAAGACGGGGAAGCTGGCGCCGAATTTTGTTACTGTGGCCAATATCGAAGCGGCTGATGGCGGGGCGAAGATTGCGGCCGGGAATGCGAAAGTGTTGTCGGCAAGGCTCGATGATGCGCGGTTTTTCTGGGACAATGACAAGAAGCTCGGCCTTGACGCGATGGCGGGCAAGCTGGACCGGATTGATTTCAAGAAAGAACTTGGCTCGATTGCTGACAAGGTCGAGCGGGTGGCGGCGTTGGCGCGCGAGCTTGCGCCGAAGGTGGGCGCGGACGCTGATTTGGCCGAACGCGCGGCGCGGCTTGCCAAGGCGGATCTGGTGTCGGAGATGGTGTACGAGTTTCCAGAGCTGCAAGGGGTGATGGGGCGGTATTACGCGCGTGACCCAATTAAGCATCCCGACTTGGAGCCTTACCCTCCGGGTAGATACACACTGGGCGATAGAGCAGAAGACGATCGTGTCGCTGATGCCATACGTGACCATTACCAGCCGCAAGGGCCTGCCAATCCGGTGCCAACTGCGCCGGTTTCGATTGCGGTGGCGCTGGCGGACAAGCTCGACACGCTGGTCGGCTTCTGGGCGATTGATGAGAAACCGACGGGGAGCAAAGACCCGTTTGCGCTGCGGCGTGCGGCGCTGGGCGTGGTGCGGATTGTGTTGGAGAATGAGGTTCGGTTGGGGCTCATGGCAGAGGGTTTTGAGTTAGCATATTTGTACGCAAAGGCACACAAGGCGGAGTGGCTGCCTTATTACGCCAGAGAAAAGATCGGGATTGTTAGACAATATCCGAAACTGTTGGGAGTTAATGAAGATCGTGAGCTTCCTGATCTAGATGCAGAGTACTTGCGCTTGGCTTTGAAAAACGAAGGTTGTGTCGAATGTGCTGACCTTCTCTCCTTCTTTGGAGACCGTTTGAAGCAACACCTCAAAGACCAAGGCCAGCGGCATGATCTGATCGACGCGGTGTTCGCGCTTGGTGAAGATGATCTGGTAATCATCACAAAACGCGTCTCTGCTCTCGGTGTATTTCTCGATACCGAAGACGGCACAAATCTGCTTGCGGGCTACAAGCGGGCGACGAATATTTTGAAGGCTGAAGCGAAGAAAACGGGCGAGCGCTATACAGGTTCGGTTAATCCCGACTTGCTTAGTGAGAAAGCGGAACAGGATTTGCATTCGTCGCTGACCAAAGCGCGGGCCAAGGTGGCAAAGGCGCTGGCGACGGAAGATTTTGAGCAGGCGATGGCGGCGATGGCACCTTTACGGGCAGGGTTGGACACATTTTTCGACACGGTGACGGTCAATGCAGATGACACCGATGTCAGGCGCAACCGGCTCTTGCTTTTGGCGTCGATGCGTGACGCATTGGCCGATGTCGCAGATTTTTCGAAGATTGAAGGTTGAGAGACATGAGTATGAGCGAACCGGCACACAAGCTTGACGAGCAAAAATGGGTCTACTCCTTTGGCGGCGGGACGGCTGACGGCGACGCGGCGATGCGCAATCTGCTCGGCGGCAAGGGCGCGAATCTGGCTGAAATGGCCAAGCTTGGCTTGCCGGTGCCGCCCGGGTTTACGCTCTCGACGGCGGTTTGCACGACGTTTTACGATCTTGACCGGACTTATCCGGACACGCTGGCCGGACAGGTTGAAGAGGCGCTCGTGGCGCTGGAGGCAACCGCTGGCAAACGCTTTGGCGATCCGGAAAATCCGCTGCTTGTCTCGGTGCGGTCGGGCGCGCGGGCGTCGATGCCGGGGATGATGGACACGGTGCTCAATCTTGGCCTCAACGCACAGACGGCGCAGGGGCTCGCGGCGAAAGCTGGCGAGCGGTTTGCCTATGACAGCTATCGCCGCTTTATCCAGATGTATTCGTCTGTCGTCTTGGGCCTCAGCCATGACACGTTTGAATATCTGCTCGACGATTATAAGGAAGCGCGCGAGTATAATCTTGATACGGAGATGACGGCGGACGATTGGAAAGCCATTATCGAACAGTATAAGGCTGCGGTGCAAAAGGCGCTCGGCAAGCCGTTTCCCGAAGACCCGAAAGAACAGCTTTGGGGCGCCATCGGGGCGGTGTTCGGCTCGTGGATGAATGACCGCGCCATTCTCTACCGCAAGCTTAATGACATCCCGCAAGCCTGGGGGACGGCGGTGACGGTGCAGTCGATGGTGTTTGGCAATCTGGGCGAAACCTCGGCGACAGGTGTCGCGTTTACGCGCGATCCATCGACCGGCGAGAAAAGCTTCTATGGCGAATATCTGATCAATGCGCAGGGCGAGGATGTTGTCGCGGGCATTCGCACACCGGCGCCGATCTCGCGCGCGCGGGCGGACGAACTTGGCTCTGATGATGCGCCGCTCGAAGAGGCGATGCCTGCGGTCTATAAAGAGCTGACCGATGTCGCCGACAAGCTTGAAGCGCATTATCGCGACATGCAGGATCTCGAATTTACGGTCGAAGATGGCCGGCTTTATATGTTGCAAACGCGCAATGGCAAACGCACGGCGGCTGCAGCGCTCAAGATTGCGATTGATATGGCGCGCGAAGGTGTGCTCAGCGAGAAAGAAGCTGTGCTGCGGCTTGAGCCGTCCCAGCTTGACCAGCTCTTGCATCCGGCGATTGCGTCTGATGCGGTGCGCGATGTGGTCGTGCGCGGGCTTCCGGCGAGCCCGGGGGCGGCGGTTGGTAAGGTCGTGTTTGATTCCGATGTCGCGGCGAAAATGGCGGACGCAGGCGAAGACGTGATCCTTGTGCGCGTCGAGACGAGCCCTGAGGACATTCACGGCATGCATGCCTCTCGCGCCATTGTCACGGCGCGGGGCGGGATGACTTCGCACGCGGCGGTGGTTGCGCGCGGCATGGGTCGGCCTTGCGTGTGCGGGGCCGGTGGTCTGGTGATTGATGCGGAGGCGGGCGAGTTTCGTTTTGCGGGCCGGGCGATCAAGGAAGGCGATGTGATTACGGTCGATGGCGCAGCGGGCGAAGTGCTGGCGGGCGCGGTCAAGATGACCAAGCCGGACTTGTCGGGCGATTTCGGGCATTTGATGGCGTGGGCGGACAGTTTCCGTAAGCTCAAAGTGCGCACCAATGCGGACACGCCTATTGATGTCGAAACGGCGCGGAATTTTGGCGCAGAAGGCATTGGCCTCTGCCGGACCGAGCATATGTTCTTTGATGCCGAGCGGATTGCCGAAGTGCGCGCGATGATCCTGGCTGCCGATGAAGCGGGGCGGCGGAGTGCGCTGGCCAAGCTGTTGCCGATGCAGCGCAGTGATTTTACCGAGATTTTCAAGATTATGGGCGGGCTGCCATGTACGATCCGGCTGCTTGATCCGCCGCTGCACGAGTTCCTGCCGCACACGGATGCGGACCTTGAAGATGTCGCGACCTCTTCGGGTGTGTCGGTGCAGGCGCTCAAACGGCGCGCGGCGAGCCTTGCCGAGAGCAATCCGATGCTTGGCCATCGCGGGTGCCGGCTGGGGATTACCTATCCCGAGATTTACGAAATGCAGGCGCGCGCGATTTTCGAAGCGGCTGCCGCGATTGCCAAGGAGACGGGCACCGCGCCTGTGCCGGAGGTCATGATCCCGCTTGTGGCGACGGACAAAGAGTTCGAGATCCTCAAACAGGTCGTGGATCAGACAGCCGCGGACGTGTTCGCGGAGGCGGGGACAAAGTTCGACTATATGGTCGGCACGATGATCGAATTGCCACGCGCGGCGCTACAGGCCGGACAGATTGCGCAAACGGCCGAGTTTTTCTCGTTCGGGACCAATGATTTGACCCAGACTGCGCTTGGGATTTCGCGCGATGATGCGGGCCACTTCCTTAAAATATATGAGGAAAAAGGTATTTACGAGAAGGATCCGTTCGTCTCGATTGACCGTGAGGGCGTGGGCGAATTGGTCCGGATTGCGGTTGAACGCGGCCGGGCGGCGCGGCCGGACATCAAGCTTGGAATTTGCGGTGAACATGGCGGGGATCCGGCGTCGGTGATGTTCTGTCATGAGACAGGTCTCGATTATGTGTCCTGTTCACCCTATCGTGTTCCGGTGGCGCGACTCGCGGCGGCTCATGCGGCGCTGCAAGAGACTCCTGAGTAGACTCGCATCTGGCGCGTTAACTATTCGGTGCTGACTTGTTGCGCAAATGCAACGAGATTGTGTCCGGATATGGGCGCTTGTGCGGAGTGCGCGCCTTATTTTTCTAAATGAATCATAGGCTTGGGTGCGCCTGTTGGGAATCCGCCTAAACCTGATTAACGAAGAGTTGATGGGGCCAGTGAAGATTTTAACTGGTCATTAACGGGTTTTTCTTGTCTCAAGCACGCTCGCGGGGTAACTCCAGCGAAGAATTTTCGAGCATTCGGCCCTTCCGGCACGCGATCTGCGTAGGAAATGAGCCACTATAATATGCCGGGGTGATGGGCGATGTTAACCTTTGATAAAGTATTGGGCCGCATTTTTGGTCGCCTAAGGGCAAGCGCAAAACGTTTGCACCTATGGTGGTTGGTTATGAGTGATCAAGAACAGCGCGAGATTGTCCGCATGGGCGTGGTCACGGTCGGCTGCGCGATTGCGGCGTGTACGCTCCTGCCGACAATTGTCTTGCGTTATGACGCGCAGAAGGCGGACGCTGATTTTCGCGCCGAGGCCAAACTGCTTGCTGAAAGCCAGAGCGCTGCGGGGGCTGTGCGCGAAAGTGCGGATGCCTCCGAGCTTTTGACCCATGACTGGCTGCGTACGGTCGAGCATACATTTGACCGCGACCCGCGCGCCTCGCTGACCCGTTATGCGATGTATGACCGCGATGAGGCTGCGCTGTCGTCGGTTGCCAGCATGACCCGTTCGCGCTTTGACGAGGCCGAAGAAATTGCACGGGAGCATATGTGTCTCTCGCAGGCGGTCTATTATGAAGCGGGCAATGAGCGGCCAGAGGGCAAGCTTGCGGTTGCTGAAGTGATCATGAACCGTGTGGCCGACCATCGCTATCCCAATTCTATCTGCGAAGTTGTGTTCCAGGGCGCAACGCGGACAACGGGCTGCCAGTTTACATTTACCTGCGACGGTGCGCTTGGCCGGAAGCCAAATCCGATCACATGGAAGCGGGCGCAAACGGTTGCCGCACATGTGATTATGGATCTGCATGAACGCCGGACGAGTTCGGCCACGCATTATCATGCGACCTATGTGGACCCGATCTGGAATGCGGGGCTCGTGCGGACCAATAAGATCGGCGCGCATATTTTCTATCGCTTCCCACGCGGCAGCGAATGGAGCCGTGCGCGGGATGCGGTGGCGCGTAAGCGGGCACGTCTGGCTCAGCGGGTGCGGTTTAGTGAGCAGCAGCGCGATCTGGCTCCGGCGACGGCTTCGGCTGCACCGGCCCCTTAAATCAGTTTCTGTCTAAACGAATGGCCTAGTCGCCACGCGGGGGCATGGATTTGCGTATGCGGCGTTTCATGAAGCCCGGGAGATAGCGCGACAGAAACCGGGTTTGGTTGGACAGCTTGCCGACGCCATAATGCGTCTTTGTGCCGGTCGCGGCCTCCCATGCGCCTTCAGCGGCCAGTGAGACAGGATATATCTGCGCACCGGCGGCCTCCAGATCATCGCTCATTTTGTGGTTGGAATTTGTTGTCTGGCCCATATCGAGGATGGGCGTATCGACAAACCAGGGCGCAAGGCTTGTGACCTTGATGTCGAGCGGTTCCATTTCAAGTTCGAGCGCTTCGGTCAGCCCGCGCACGGCAAATTTGCTGGCGACATAGACGGCGAGCTGCGGCGAGCCGACAAAGCCTGCGGTCGAGGCCACATTCACGATCCGCGCGCCTTTGGTGGGTTTGAGCAGGGGCAGAGCGGCATAGACACCATTGATGACGCCTTTGACATTGATGTCGATGATGGCGTCGGACTCCTCGGGCGCAATGTCTTCAAACCAGCCATGACGGCCAATCCCTGCATTGTTGAACAAGACGTGCATCTGTCCGCCTGTCGCCGCCGAGAAGCTTTCCATTGCGGCGGCCCATTGGGTGCGGTCGCGCACATCGAGCAGGCCGGAGGTGCAGTTTTCCGAGCCGATCTCGCTGGCAATCTCTGCGAGCCCCACCTCGTCAATATCGTACAGGCCGACAAACCAGCTCTTGCTTGCAAAGTGCTTTGCGGTGGCAGCGCCAATGCCCGAGGCTGCGCCTGTGACGAAAATCGAATTGCGGTGACTGGCCTGACCCATGCGTGTGTTCTCCCCATCTACGGGGCAGAGTTCACCCCGCATCCATCCCCACGTCAAGGTTTGGCGCCGAATGGGTCAGCGCGCCGACGGAGATGAAATCAACGCCCGTCGCCGCAATGCCTGCAACGGTTTGCAAGGTCACCCCGCCAGAGGCTTCGGCGATAAAATGCCCGCCAATCATCGCCACCGCTTTGCGCAAAGTGTCATTGTCCATATTGTCGAGCAGGACCGCATGCGGGCCAAGGGGGAGCGCTTCGGCCAATTGGTCGAGCGTATCGACCTCGATCTCGATCATGCGCAAATGTCCGGCATAGGCTTTGGCGCGTTCGAGCACGGCCTTGATAGATCCGGCGGCTGCAATATGATTATCCTTGATCAGTATGGCGTCGTCGAGCCCATAACGGTGAGATGTGCCGCCGCCGCAGCGCACGGCGCGTTTCTCGATCGCGCGCAAGCCCGGGGTTGTTTTGCGGGTGCAGACAATGCGGGCCTGAGTGCCTTTGGTCTCTTCGACATATTGGGCGGTGAGGCTGGCGATGCCCGACATGCGGCCGATAAAGTTCAGCATGACGCGCTCTGCGGTGAGGATTGAGCGGGCTGCGCCGGTCAGCGTTGCAATTCGGTCGCCGGGCTTAAGCGGCTGGCCGTCGGTGATGTGTTCGGTCAGTTCGACGGTGCGGTCAATCAGCGAGAGGGCATAGCGCGCGGCGTCAAATCCGGCGAGATAGCCTGCCTCGCGCGCCTGAATGTGGCAGCTCATCTGGGTGTCTGGCGCAATGGTGGCGTCGGTGGTCAGATCGCCCGCGCGGCCAAGGTCTTCGGTAAGCGCAAGCCGGACAATCGGGTCGAGGACAATGTCTGGAAGCGGGGGCGGGGGAAGGTGGGTCATATCGGTGTGCTTTCAATATGGAGCGTGGTGTTGTGACGCCGGATGAAGCTGCGTGCGGGTGTCAGCTCTTCGGGGAAGTCTCTGCGGAAATGGCCGCCGCGGCTTTCCTTGCGGGCAAGGGCGGGCGCGGCGATGAGTTTTGCGGCTGTCAGCGCGCGGGCGGGGCCGTATTGGTCTTGAGCGTCCTCGATCCATGACAGTAGCGAGGATAGGCCCTCCCGATCGCGGACAACGCCGCAATGCTCGGCCATTTTCAGGCGTAGGGCTTGCAGCGTCTCATAGGGTAGATCGGCGGGGATAATTGTGCGGGAGGTTTTGGGCGCATCGAGGTCGGCGTGGCGTAGGCGGAGGGAAATGCGATGGGCGAAGACGACTGCTTCGAGCAGAGAATTGGACGCGAGCCGGTTGGCGCCATGTGCGCCGGTTGAGGCGCATTCGCCGCAGACCGACAGCCCGTTCAGGCTCGACCGGCCCCAGAAATCGGACACGATGCCGCCCATATGATAATGCGCCGCCGTCGAGATCGGCATGGGCATATTGCGCGGATCAATCCCGGCTAAGCGGCAGGCATTGAACACGGTGGGGAAGTGTTCGGGGAAGTCTGCGCCGACGGCTTTGGTGGCGTCGAGAAAGGTGCCGCGTCCGGCCAGACGTTCCGAATGTATGGCGCGGGCCACCTCGTCGCGCGGGGCGAGTTCTGCGTCTTTGTGGTAGCGGGCCATAAAGGCGGCACCATCGGCATTGCGCAAGACCGAGCCTTCGCCGCGCAGGGCTTCTGTGGCGAGGGGGGCGGGGTCGCGGTCTACGTCGAGGGCGGTGGGGTGGAACTGGACAAATTCGGTGTCCGCAATCAGCGCGCCGACATCAAACGCCATCGCCAGAGCATCGCCGCGTGCGCCCGCTGGATTTGTGGTGACTTTGAACAGGCCGCCTGTGCCGCCGGTGCACAGGACGGTTTCGCGGGCGGTGTGGGTTGCCAGTCGGCCATCGCTGAAGCGCAATGCGACGCCTGCCACGCGTCCGGTCTCGTCTTGCAACAGACTGACGGCGCGGGCGGTTTCGATCAGAGAGATGGACGGGGTTTGTTTGGCCGCCGCTGTCAGTGCATCCATGATGGCTTTGCCGGCCAGATCGCCTGCAACGCGCGCGACGCGGGGGCGCGAATGGGCCGCTTCAAGTGAGAGGGCGAGCGCGCCGTCCGGTGTACGGTCGAAGGGGACGCCGAGCTTTAACAGGTCCATGACCCGTGCTGCGCCTTCGCTTGCGATCAGATGCGCGACGGTTTTATCGACAAGGCCAGCGCCGGCAAGCTCGGTGTCTCTGGCATGGGCTTCGGCGGTGTCGGTGGGGTCGAGCGCTGCGGCGAGCCCGCCTTGTGCCCAAGCTGAAGATGCGGCGGTGCCAATTGGGGAGGGGGAGACGATTGTGCATTTGCGCGGGGCGAGGCTGAGCGCGAGGAACAGTCCGGCAAGTCCCGCGCCGACGATCAGAACATCGGTTTCAGGTCCGCTGCCCGCTTCTGCGGTTAAGTCCTGGGCTGATGGTCCGGTCATGAGACGGGCAGAGCCTCATCGCGCCAGAAGATGACCGGCGCGGTATAGAATCGGTCCTGCCAGAGCCCTGTCATTTGCGTGGGGCTGTCGGGTTCGACGATGAAATGGTCGGGGGCGTAGTTTGAGGCTGGATAGCCATCGGTCAGGCTGGCGATGACGGTCGAGCGGATGATGTATTTCGGGCCGGTGGGGATGATCCGGCAGGTCTGGTCGATTTGCCAGCTCCGGTCGGGATCACGCCCGCATGTTTCGGTGGAGATGAAGCTGCAAGTGCGGATATTGTCGTCGTCGGCGGATGAGATCGACATATTGCCGGTGATGGTGCAGCCCTTGCGCTTGATTTCGGTTTTGAACGACCATGCGCCGCCAATGTCCTGGCCAAAGCTTGCGGGCGCGTAGAGCCCTGAGGCGATGAGAGCGCTGGCGATGTATGGGCCCTTGATCACGAGGTGACGCCTTCGTCGCGTATCCATTCGGTTTTGTAGACATCATAGGAGTGGAGCGCGCCGAACATTCTGCGGTTTGAATCGATGGTTAGCAAGAAATTGTCTGGCAGATAGCTGTCTGTTGCATCCGCGCCGAGGAATTCGACGATTTCAGAACGGATCACGAGCCGGTTGCTGCTGCTTGGGGTGGCGGTGCAGGTCTGCCGGACGGTCCAGTCAAGCGCGCCGCAGGCCTGATGGGCGGTCAGTTCGCAGACATAGCTGCCGTCTTCTTCGGGCACGGGGGAGATGCGCGCAATGCCGGTAAATTCGCACCCGGACCCAATCCATGCTTTGAACGTCCAGCTTCCGGCAAATTCGGGCGGCTGAGCGTGTGCGTGTGTGCCGAGCCCTCCCAAAAGGGCGGTTGCGAGCATGAAAATACGCAGAAACCGGATCATGATATGGCCTCTTCGCGTCTGATAAACTCGACCCCCGCCGAGACTGAGGAGATAATCTGTCCATACATGCGGCTTGCCGATGCAATGGTCAGAGTGAAATGGTCGGGCAGGTAGGAGCCGGTGAATGTGTCCGCTTCGATAAAGTTGACAATGGAAGACTGGATTGCCAGCCGGTCGCCGCTCTGCTCAATCGCGCAGACTTGTTCGACAATCCAGCGATCTTGCCCGATACAGGCTTCGATGGCGGTAAATGCGCAGGCAAGGCCGCCGGTCTCCGGATCGGGCCGGATTCGCATCTCTCCGGACATTTGGCAGGTGTCACCGCGATAGGGAACGGACTGGAAACTCCAGCTTCCAAGCGCGCTTTGCGCCGCCTCATCAGGGCTTTGGGCGCTAACGAGGGACGGGCTCGCGCCCAGCAGTGTCGCGCAAATCAGTCCGGCAAGAGATCGGGATCGGGTCACTTTGAAAGTCTCTACCTGTCTTGTTCCAGTCCAGTTTCAGTGTGACCCTTTCAGGCGTCCACGGCAAGGCGCGGCGTGCTGACAAGTTCAATGTCGAGCGGCTTGAGGCCGGTCTCGAAATCGAGCGGTTTTTCCATTTTGGGCAAAGCCAGCATGGCGTCAATCGCCGCTTTTGCGTCAATCCGGATGTCTTCGGGAATGGTCACTTCATGGGTCATGTTTGTGAGACATTCATAGATGTTCTCCAGCGTAATTCGCTTCATGTGCGGGCACAGATTGCAGGGCCGGACAAAGTTCACATCGGGGTTTTCCGCTGCCACATTGTCACTCATGGAACATTCGGTCAGCAGCACGACTTTGGCTGGCGCGCGTTCGGAGACATAGTTTGCCAATGCGGCGGTTGAGCCGGCATAGTCGGCGGCCTCGAGCACATCGGGTGGGCATTCGGGGTGTGCGAGAATGACGACGCCCGGATGGGCTTCGCGTAGGGCCTCGACATCGTCGGCGCTGAACAGTTCGTGGACTTCACATGCGCCCGGCCATGTCATGATTTTGATGTCCGTCATCGCGGCGACATTGCGGGCGAGGAACTGGTCGGGGACGAGGATGACGCGATCTGAGCCGAACTCGGCGGCGACATGTTCGACCACTTGAACGGCATTCGACGAGGTGCAGGTGATGTGGCATTCCGCTTTCACATCGGCGGTCGTGTTGACATAGGTGACGATCGGCACGCCCGGATAGGTCTCTTTGATCAGCTTCACATCTTCGCCCGTGATTGAGGCGGCCAGCGAACAGCCCGCGCGCAGATCGGGGATCAGGACGGTCTTTTCAGGCGCGAGAATCTTCGAGGTTTCGGCCATGAAGTGGACGCCGCCCTGAACGATAATATCGGCCTCGACCTTGGCCGCCTCGCGCGCCAATTGCAGACTGTCGCCGCGAAAGTCGCCAACCAGCCGGAAAATGTCGGGTGTCATATAATTGTGCGCCAGAATAACCGCGTTCTTCTCGCGCTTGAGCCGGTTGACCGCAGCCACAAGCGGGGCGATGGCGGGCCATTCAATCGGGGTGATGAAATCGCTGGCAAGCTCGTAGAGATGGTCGGTTTCGGCTTTGACCGCATCATCATAGACAAGGCCGAGCGCGGTGCTGGTCTCGTTCGAACGTGTGGGGGTTGGCGGGGCGCAGCCCGGACCGGCATCAATTAATCTGGCCATGTGAAATGGTCTCCATCCTTAAGGGGTGAGCCAATTATGCTCAATATGAGTATAATATGGGTGTGCCTTATCCAACTTCAAGTCATTGTCCCGAATTTGCGGGCGATTGTCTCAGTTCAATATAATCATTCTGAGCAAAAGCCTTATAGAAGACCGCGCTTGGGGATGCAAGCCACATATTTGGGGAGATGGTCGGTCTATACTCACGTTTTTGGGGGCTTCGAGGGTCAATATTTTCACCCTTGGGGTGAATTGTGTTGAACTCGAAAGGGCGTCGTGGGAGCGGATATCTGGATGTTTGATCGGAGATGTTTGCCCTAAATAGATGTGCGCCTGGATTTTCGCGGTGCTGGTGAGCAAGGGGGATGCAAAATCGGGCTATATTGGCCTAGGATTTGCTTCGATTGCGTCTGACAATGGGCTTGAGACATAATTCGGTCGATATGTGTCAATAAACCTCTTGCTATCTGAGGTTTGTTGGCGATTTCAGGTGGTAAACTCGCAGAAAGCGGGGGCAGCTTAGAGGCTGTTTATGCAGTAGGTGGAACGGGCCGGTTATGGCAATTGAACAAGACGATGTTTCGCAGGATGATGTGGTCACCGATGCGTCCGCACCAATATCGGTCGCGGGACAGAGCACCCATGCGCAGGTGTCGGGCAATACGATCTCTTTCGCTGGCGAGTCCGGAGGGCGCTTTGTTGATCTGGCAAATGGCGAGTATGCCACCCCTCTGCGTATTTTACCTTTGGGAGACTCGATCACATTCGGGATCTCGCAAACCCCTCGAGACAATAATGACAATTCGATCGGCGGCTATCGCGACGATCTTTTCAACCTGCTGACCGATAGCGGTGTTCTGGTTGATTTTGTGGGTGGACGCTCGACGGGCCCTGATACGCTGCTCGATACTGATCATCAGGGCACTCCGGGTCTCCGGGCGGATATGATTCGGCAGGATTTGGTCGGGCAGATCGGTTCGTTCAATCCGGATGTGGTTCTCCTGATGGCGGGCACGAATGATCTACGGCAAGATCCGTTCAATTCCGGCGTGACCACCCCGCAAGACCTGCTGGGGATTATCGAAATTGTTACGAACAATAATCCCAATGCCCAAATATTTGTCTCGACCTTGTTGCCGTTCGAAACCGATGGTGGACGCAATGACGCCGCCCAAGGGGTCCGCACCCAAGCCAATCAGGGCATTGTTGATCTCGTTGCACAGCTGAACGCGTCAGGGCGGACAAATATCCATCTGGTCGATATTGGCAGCCTCCCGCTCGGGTTCATTTCTGACATTCCCGGAGATGTTGGCATTCACCCGACTGAAGCGGGCTATGCTGAAATTGCGCGGCTCTGGTTTGAGGCGCTTGGGAGTGTTTTCGGGACTGGACGCGGCGATTTGCTGGGGAGTGGGAATACGGTTGACGGATCGGTCCAGAACATTGTCGGTGCGGATGGTGGGGACTTCTTGATTGGTGACGGCCGGGCAAACACTATTGACGGGCGGGGCGGCAATGATCTGATTGATGGCGGGGCCGGTAATGACACGATAAGTACCGGCGCGGGCACTGATATTGTGCTGGCGTCGGCAGGCCGTGACATCATTACTGATCTTTCTGCCAATGACCGGATCGAGTTGGCGAGCGGGACTTTCTATATCGGAGAGGCCGGGTTTGGCGGGGTCGCAGGACAGGTTCGCTCTTTTCGCAGCAGCGGACAGACGATTATCGAGACAGATCGGACGGGAGACGGTGTTGCCGATAGCGTGATTACGCTGAGCAATGGCGAATTTGTTTTTGAGACGGAGACCAATTTTGGGGCTGTGCAGTTGCAGATTGCCGTGTCGGCGTCACCTCCACCACCTCCACCTCCGCCTCCGCCGCCTCCGGCGGGGATTGGCGACAATCTGATTGTGAACGGGGATTTTGAGGACAATGGCATTGTCGGTGACGGGTTCGGTTTTTTCAGCTCTTTGTCGAGTTGGGTTGCCACATCCGGTCAATTCGAAATTCAGGAGGGTGTGAACGCGCTGAGTGATTTCGGGGTGTCTGGCAATGGGGTGCTCGAGCTTGCCTCTTCGAGCAATGCCGGCATTGCGCAGACCGTAACGGTCGGGACCGGACAGGCCGGTATTTATGATCTGAGTTTTCAGTATGCGGAGCGTCGCGATGATCCGGCCTCGGCGGTGCTTGATGTTGTGGTCGATGGTGTTGTTGTTGCGACGCTGAACGGGCAGTCTGCTGGACGCATAAATGACTTCAATATCGAAGTTGAATTGACAGAGGGTGCGCATACGATCGGCTTTGTCGAACGGGGTCAAAATGATGGACGCGGCACGCTGCTTGATGATGTTTCTCTGGTTTTTGACCGGGATATCGGGACCGGGCTACCAGATCTGAGCCGCCGGGTGGATGGCGAGGATCACCAGCCGATATTGCTGGTGCGTGATATTGATGCGTTGGCTGAAGTGGATGATGGGGCTTTTGCCTTTACATCGGCTGGCGCAAGTCTGTCTGACCGGGACATTGGGGCCGAAAGTGATGCTGGCGATTTTGCCGCTCGCATTTTTACGCAATCGGTGTCGTCTGATCGGGGTGCAGACAGTTCGGCGGTTGAGGTGGCTCTGTTGTGGAACGATTTCGAGACGTTTTTTGATCAGGATGATTTTTTCTTGCTCTAGCGAGCGGCATTGAGTCGGCAAGGGGTTTGTCGGTCTGATGTGTGCCCGTAGACGGCTTTGCGCTATGGGTTTGATTGTGCGTGCAAAACGGCGTCGTAGATTTCGCGGTCGGGGGCGCAAATGTCTTCGATGCGTTTCATGATCGACGGTGTGAGCGCTTTGTCGCGTGCGCGCTTGCCAGCGGGGTTTACATTGCTGATGGGGATTGATGGCCGGACTTGCCAGCGCTGTTCGAACCTGTCGAGGAAACCCTCCATATCGTTGAGTGTGCCGATCAGTTCGTAAGCCCCAAAGACGCTGATTGCCTCTGAAATGGCGGCGGAGAGATCACCTTCGGGCATGTGTCCGCCGTGACAGAAACTTAAGTAGAGCTTGCCATTTTCGACGGCATCTGTTGTGTCCAGATAGGCTTCGAGGTCAAGCTCGGTGCCGAAATGGTCGCGATTGTCCGCCCTGTGGCGATTGAAGAAATAGTTCGACAGCCAGCGTTCGACCGGATCGCGCAGAATGGTGACAAATGACCAGTCACGCGCGTGTGCGTGGATGAGTGCCTGATCGACGGGCCAGTGGCCGGAGATGAATCTGTGTCCTCCGGATTTTGCCAGTTCATAGGCCAGCAAGGACCGGCGAAACGGGAGCATGGCAACCTCGCTTGCCTCGGACACATTGCGCGAGGCGGTCGGGTCGAGATAGCTGATATGATCGGCGCGGTAATGCCGGCTTATCGCCGTGTGTATGGATGTGCCACCGCATTTGGGCATGTGGATGAAGGCGATGGAGGCGTCGATTTTGCCCGCAAGCCGAGGCGGCATCGCCCCTGCTTTGTTGGCGCATTTTTCGGCGAATTTGTAAAAAAGGCTCATATCCTGACCGCTTTCGGCTTGATGGCAGGCGCACAAAGACGCTCATGTATCGCCTTTTACGCCATCCCAGCGTGAAACTCGCAAGAAATATGCCGCTCATGACACTTTGGCGAAGACGCTACGTCAAGGCCATCAAGCAATTGACCCGTCCGGACTTTTCGTTGCTATCTTGGTACACTCGCATTGCAAAACTCTATTGAAAAGGTCGTCTCTTATGTCTCTTCCTGCCACTTATCTGCAAATGGTCTCCACGGTCAGCCCCGAGGGGGAGCTTCGGATGGAGCTGGTGGAAAAACCGATGCCCCAGCCTAAGCCGAGCCAAATTATTGTGCGGGTGGAGGCGACGCCGATCAATCCATCCGATCATGGGGTGATGTTTGGCTGGGCCAGCATGGATGCGGCGCAGTCTTCTGGCAGCGGGGCGCAGACTGTGCTGACCGCGCCCGTCTCGGCACAGGGTATGGCGGTGATGAAGGCGCGGATCGGGCAGGCGCTTCCCGTCGGCAATGAAGGCGCGGGCACGGTGGTTGCCGCAGGTGAGGACGCTTATGCGCAGGGCCTGATGGGCAAGACGGTCGCTGTGATGGGCGGCGGTATGTATGGGCAGTATCGCTGTGTTGAGGCGGCGATGGCGCTGCCGCTCCTGGATGGCGACACGGCGCGCGATGGCGCATCATGTTTCGTCAATCCGCTGACCGCTTTGTGCATGCTTGAAACCATGCGGATGGAGGATCACACGGCGCTTGTCCACACGGCAGCCGCGTCAAATCTCGGGCAGATGCTCAACCGGATTTGTCAGGCGGATGGGGTCGATCTGGTCAATATTGTCCGCAAGCCCGAGCAAGAAGATCTGTTGCGGAGGATGGGCGCGAAATATGTCGTCAATTCGAGCGCCGAGAGCTTTATGGCTGATCTGACCGACGCCATTCACGAAACCGGCGCAACGCTCGCTTTTGATGCGACGGGCGGAGGCACATTGGCGTCGAGCATATTGAGCGCGATGGAAGGGGCCGCCGCGCGCACGCCAGGGGCTTACAGTATTTACGGCTCGATCAAGCATAAGCAGGTCTATCTTTATGGTGGGCTGGACACATCGGTCACCCAACTCAATCGCGGTTATGGCATGGCGTGGGGCGTTGGCGGGTGGCTGTTGCCGAACTTTCTGGCGCGGGCGGGCAATGAGGTGGCGACGCGTCTGCGCA
>CALLCD010000145.1 GCA_938049795.1 uncultured Hyphomonadaceae bacterium
CAAGGCAACTGCAAATTTACAGTTCAGATCTCGGGGAAACCGCACCATGGCCGTTCAATATGTCTACACAATGCAAGGGCTGACCAAAACTTTTCCGGGCGGAAAGAAAGTGTTCGAGAACATCCACCTCTCTTTTCTGCCCGATGCGAAAATTGGTGTGGTCGGGGTGAACGGGGCCGGTAAGTCCACGCTGCTCAAAATTATGGCGGGTATGGACACGGAGTTTAATGGCGAAGCGTGGTCGGCGGACGGGATCAAGGTCGGCTACCTGCCGCAGGAACCTAAGCTCGACGAGAGCCTTGATGTGTTTGGCAATATCGCCAGCCAATGCCCTGAAAAGCAGATCCTTGACCAGTTCAACGCGATCTCGACCAAGCTCGGCGAAGAGTACACAGACGAGTTGATGGAAGAGATGACCGCGCTGCAAGAGCAGGTCGATGCGGCCGATGCGTGGGACATTGATTCCAAGATCGAAATGGCAATGGAAGCGCTGCGCTGCCCGCCCAATGATGCGGATGTGTCCAAGCTTTCGGGCGGGGAAGTGCGCCGCGTTGCGATTTGCCAGCTGCTTCTGTCCAAGCCCGATATGTTGCTGATGGATGAACCGACCAACCACCTTGATGCTGAAACCGTCGGCTGGCTGCAAAACTATCTGATCAATTTCCCCGGTTGCGTGATCCTTGTCACTCACGACCGCTATTTCCTCGATGATATTACCGACTGGATTCTCGAACTCGACCGTGGGCGCGGCATTCCATATGAGGGCAATTATTCGGCATGGGTCGAGCAAAAGGCCAAGCGCATGGAGCAGGAAGCGCGCGAGGATAAGGGGCGTCAGCGCACTCTGGCCAAGGAACTTGAATGGGTCCGCGCGGGCGCAAAGGCCCGTCAGGCGAAATCGAAAGCCCGTATCAGCGCTTATGAAGATATGGCGTCCAAGGCCGAGCGCGAAAAGGTCTCCAATGCACAAATCCGCATTCCGCCGGGTCCGCGCCTTGGCGGTGTGGTGCTTGAAGCGGAAGGGCTGAAAAAGGGGTTTGGCGACAATCTCCTGATCGAAGGGCTCGATTTCAGACTGCCGCCGGGGGGCATTGTCGGCGTGATCGGGGCAAATGGCGCGGGCAAATCGACGCTCTTCAAAATGATCCTCGGGCAAGAACAACCCGATGAAGGCACACTGCGGCTCGGCGACACGGTCAAGCTTGGCTATGTCGATCAGTCGCGCGACAAGCTCGATGACAAGAAGAATGTCTGGGAGGAAATCTCCGACGGGCTGGATGTCATTGATCTGGGCGGGGTTGAGGTCAACAGCCGCGCCTATGTCGGTGCGTTCAATTTCAAAAAGGGCGATCAGCAGAAAAAGGTCGGGCAATTGTCCGGCGGTGAGCGCAACCGCGTCCATTTGGCCAAGATGCTCAAAGAGGGCGGCAACATGCTCCTGCTCGATGAACCGACCAATGATCTTGATGTCGAAACGCTACAGGCACTCGAAGAGGGGCTGGACGGTTTCCCGGGCTGCGCGGTGATCATCTCGCACGATCGCTGGTTCCTTGACCGGATGGCCACGCACATTCTTGCTTTTGAAGGCAACAGCCATGTCGAATGGTTCGAGGGCGATTTCTCATCCTATCTCGAAGACAAGAAACGCCGGCTGGGCGAGGACGCGGTCAATCCGAAACGGGTGAAGTTCAAGAAGTTTGCGCGCTAGCGTCGTCGTCAATCTTCTAATCAGGCCGTTTGCGGATCTGTTGGACCACTTCATACGCGCCCTCGGCCACCATGAAGGCGATGGGCAAGAGAATAAGGCTCATCAGCGAGGAGTATTGCCCGCCCATCCGCTCGAAGACATGGAAGACGGCCGCAAAGAAAATGCCGATCATCCCCATAAAGGCGATGCGCATGGGCCATGTATTGTTGCGCAAAAGCAGCCCGTTTGGTTCGCGCCGGAACAGCCATAACCCCAACCCGCTCGATGCCAGCGCGCCGACAGAGATGTAAAGCGCAATGGCGGGGTCAATTCGCAGGAGCGGCTCCATAAGCTCGCGCACTTCAGGACGCTGGGGCAGGAAAATGGCAACGAAGGCATAGACCGGAAGGACGATGAAGAGGCGTTCCATAAAGCGTGTCCGTTTCGCAGCTATCGTCGAATAGAAAAGGCCCGCTCCTAAAGAGCAGGCCTTTGTCTTAATCGGCTTTGCATCTTGCGCAAAGGGGGGCTTTACGCTTCGGGCAGCACAATCGTCTGGCCGAGGTTTTCGAGCACTTCGCTGGCGCTGAAATAGGCCGCATCATCCGGTTTTTCGCCCCGGTGCATCACGATCTCAGCGGTGGCCTCATAATTGACGCGCTCGGTAAAGCTTGAGGGACCGCCGAAGAAGGGATCATGGAACCCGCCAAAGCCGCCGCCAAACCGGCCTCCACGGAACCCGCGACGACCAAAGTGACGTCCGCGAAACCTGCTATTGTAGAAGCCCGGGCCGAAACCGGCATGACCGCCATAGCCGTAGAAATTATAGTAGAAGGGCGATGAGAAGCCGGTCGAAAGAAAGCGCGATTTCGCGTCCGTCTCGCGGCTGACAATCTGGAAATTGTCAAACCCGTTCTGCTGGGTCAGCTCGGCTGAGCGATAGAGCAGATAGGTCTCGACCGTCTGCCGGTCCGTCAGCGAATTACCAACAAAGGACACCGCCCAGCGGTTTGTCTCGATCTGCTGATCATCATAGCCGCCATCGCTGTTGACCTGCGGTTTATAAGTTGTGGCCGTGGCACATGCGCCGAGCAGGGCAAGCGCGAACAAGCCGGTGATAAGTTTCTTCATCCGAAGGCCTCCGATCGTCATGAGCGATGTTTTATCGCCTATCAATAATGTAACACATGCAAACTGAACGCCAAATAACATTTACATGAAGTTGCAATTGCAGCATGTTGAAATCATTCATGAAAAAGCCCCTATGTGCGATTGGCAGCATGGGGGCTTTGCGTGATTGTCTATGTGGGTGCGGGTTTAGGCCGCGTCATATCCCAGAACGGCTTTGGTTTCGAGAAACTCCTCGAAGCCATATTCGCCCCATTCGCGGCCATTGCCTGACTGTCTGTAGCCGCCGAAAGGCGCAGCGAAATCGGGGCCAGCGCCATTGACGTGAACATTGCCCGTGCGCAGCTGATTGGCCACTTTGCGGGCGCGATTGATGTCGCCAGACTGGACATAGCCCGACAGGCCATAGACCGTGTCATTGGCCATCTCCACGGCGTCCGCCTCGGTCTCGTAGGGGATCATGACGAGCACAGGGCCGAAGATTTCCTCGCGCGCAATGGTCATGTCATTGGTGACATCGGCGAACACAGTTGGCCGCGCAAAATAACCCTTATTGAAGCCCTCTGGACGGCCAAGACCGCCAGCGACCAGCGTTGCGCCTTCGTCGATGCCGGTTTGGATCAGGTCTTGAATTTTGGCATATTGATTGGCGTTCGAGATCGGCCCAATGGCGCCTCGGGGTGCGTCTTGCGGCATCGCCACTTGCACGCTTTCGGCAGCCGCGCGGGCGATCTCGATGGCTTGGGCCTGCTGGTCTTTCTGGACGAACATCCGGCTTGGCGCATTGCAGGACTGGCCTGAATTAGTCATCATCTGCATGACCCCGCCCGCCACGGCCTGCTGCAGATCCGCGTCGGGCAGCACGATATTGGCCGACTTGCCGCCAAGCTCCTGAGCGACGCGTTTGACTGTCGGTGCCGCCGCTTGGGCCACAAGAACCCCAGCGCGCGTCGAGCCGGTAAAGCTCATCATATCAACGTCCGGATGGGCCGACATATACGCGCCAACGCCCGGACCATCGCCATTGACGAGGTTGAACACGCCGGCCGGGACGCCCGCTTCGTGCATCACCTCGGCGAGCAGCATCGCGTCAAGCGGGGCAATCTCGGACGGTTTGAGCACCATCGTACAGCCCGCCGCAATCGCCGGCGCGACTTTACAGGCGACCTGATTGGCAGGCCAGTTCCACGGCGTGATGAAACCGCACACGCCGATGGGCTCCTTGCGGATCAGCGTCGAACCCTTTTGTTCTTCGAACTTATAGTCTCTAAGGATCGCCGCCGTGCTGGCATAATGGCCGAGCCCTGCAGGCGCTTGGGCGGCATTCGACAGCCACATCGGCGCGCCCATCTGGTTGGAGATCGCCGTCGCAATGTCGCCAAGACGGGCTTGATACCCAGCCGTAATCTTGTCGAGCAGGTCAGCGCGGTACTCCACCGAAGTTTGCGAGAAGGTCTCAAAAGCCGCTTTGGCCGCGTTAACAGCCTTGTCCACATCTGCCGCAGAGCCGAGCGAGATACGCGCAAATGCTTCCTCTGTTGCAGGGTTCTCAACCTCGATTGCGCGCGGCTCAACCGGATCGACCCATTCGCCATTGATATAGAATTGAAGATAGTCCTGCATGATAGGCTCCCTAGACGGTTCGTGAAGTGTCTGTGTTTACTATAGGGATGCAAGTGGCAATTGCGAAGGGGTAACGCTAGGAGAGCCGGAATATGTTTGACTGGATTGGGAGTTGAAACGAATGCCATCGGAGATTATCGAGCGCATTCGGGCCGCCGATCTGGTGTCCAGTTGGAAGCGGGACTTCGGCGTGGATGTCGCGCATTTGTTTGCGGGCGTCGAGGAGCTGACTTTGTCTCGGGACGTGGATACGGGGCTGCTGAGTTTTGATCCGCCAGTCGAGGGTGACGCCGCATTTTATCAGGCGATGCGTCGCTTTAAATGGTATCATCCTGCGCACAAGGAAGAGTTTGCAGCGGCGGCGGAGTGGCTTGGCGCGGGCGGACGTGCGCTCGATGTCGGCGCGGGGGATGCGGGCTTTGCGCGCTATGTTCGCGCGGGCGCTTATACCGGACTTGAGACTGACCCGCAGGCGGTAGCTTCCGCTGTCGCTACGGGTTTGACCGTGCACAATCTCGACATGGCGGCCTATCGCGCATCGGACAGGTTCGAAGCAGCCGAACTCGTCACCGCTTTTCAGGTGCTCGAACATGTCCGCGATCCGCAACGCTTCGTTTGCGAGATGGCAGAGCTCACGACCCCGGGCGGTCATGTCGCGATTGGGGTGCCTGATGCGGCGTCCTACGTGGCGGATCTGCCGGATTTTATGCTCAACGCACCGCCGCATCATCTGACATGGTGGACCGAAGCGGCGCTTGGCGCGGCGATGGCGCAGGCCGGATTGCAAGTGCGCGCCGTCCATAGGTTCGGCGTCGAGCCGTGGGAGCGGCAATTATGGTGGATGGCGAAGCTCGCAAGGATCGGACGGGCTGAAACGGCAAGCCGGTTCGGCAGGAGACTGCGGGCACGTAAAGTTGCGTCTTTTGTAGGGGCATGGGCGTTGCAAATCTTCCCCATCCCGAAGCCCGCGCGCGGGTCAACGCTGCTGATGATTGGGAAGAAAGTGGACGACCCCGCTTACCCCCGCGGGATCGAATAGTTTGGGCTTTCGCGGGTCATGGTAACGTCGTGGACATGACTTTCGCGTAGGCCGGCGCCGGTGATCTGGACGAACTCGGCCTTGTCGTGCATCTCGGTGACGGTTTTTGCGCCGACATAACCCATCGCCGCGCGCAAGCCGCCGACCATCTGGTGAACAATCGGATTGAGCGGACCTTTGAACGGCACTTGTCCTTCAATGCCTTCAGGAACGAGCTTGTCAGTCGCCGCATCCTTCTGGAAATAGCGGTCAGCCGAGCCGCGCGCCATGGCGCCAAGTGAGCCCATGCCGCGATAGGATTTGTACGAGCGTCCCTGATAGAGAAACACTTCGCCCGGAGCCTCTTCGGTGCCCGCAAACATCGAGCCCATCATCGCGGTCGAGGCCCCAGCGGCGAGCGCTTTGGCAAAGTCGCCGGAGAATTTGATGCCGCCATCGGCAATGATCGGCGTGTCCGATTTGGCCGCCGCTTTAGCGCAGTCTTCAATTGCGGTCAGCTGCGGCACGCCCACGCCTGCCACAATCCGCGTGGTGCAGATCGAGCCCGGGCCAATACCGACTTTGACCGCGTCCGCGCCTGCATCAATCAGGGCTTTGGTGGCGTCACCCGTGGCGACATTGCCCGCAATGATCTGGACCGAGTTGGACAGTTTCTTGGCGCGGGTCACGGCTTCAAGCACAGAGCGCGAATGGCCATGCGCCGTATCAATCACAACCGCGTCCGCCCCCGCCGCGATCAGCGCTTCGGTGCGTTCAAATCCGGCGTCGCCCACGGTGGAGGCAGCGGCAACACGCAACCGGCCGCGATCATCTTTCGCCGCATTGGGGTTAAGCTGGGCCTTGTCCATATCCTTGACCGTCAGAAGACCGATACAGTGATTGGCGTCATCGACAATGATCAGCCGCTCGATCCGGTGTTTGTGCAGGAGCCGCCGGGCTTCGTCAGGGGTCGTCTCGACGGTGGCGGTGACAAGCGATTGGGTCATCAGATCGGTGACGGGGCGGGAGAGATCTTCGGCAAAACGCAGATCGCGATTGGTGATAATGCCAAGCAAAGTGCCATCATCTTCGACCACCGGAATGCCCGAGAAGCCGCGCTTTTCTTTCAGTTCGATCAGGTCGGCCAAAGTCGCGCGCGGGGTGATGGTCACAGGGTTCATCACCATGCCGCTCTCATAGTTTTTGACCTGTCCCACTTCGCGAGCCTGTTCGTCCACGCTGAGATTGCGGTGGATGACGCCCATGCCGCCCGCCTGCGCCATCGCAATGGCGAGCCTTGCTTCGGTCACTGTGTCCATAGCCGCCGACAGGAGCGGAATGTTCAGGGAGATGGATTTGGTCAGCCGCGTCTGCGTGCTCACTTCGGAGGGGGTCACTTCGCTTGCGCCGGGCTGTAAGAGCACGTCGTCAAAGGTCAGGGCTTGTCTGATTTTCATGATTGCAGCTTCCTTTTTGGCCTCTTAATGAAAGCCGCGCTGCTTGTGAAGAGGAAATTGCGGACTTGCCGGTCGTTTACGCGCAAATTTCTAGGCGGACGGGCACATTTCCCAGACATAACCATTATCATCCGGCAGCGCGCCAATCGCGACAAGGTTGACGATGAACTCGGAGGCGCTTTCGCAGAAGCTCCATTGCGCGTTCCATTTTTCCTCACTGTGGATGGCGCGGGTGTCCGGATCAACGACCATGATGAAGGGCGACCAGACACGGTGCCAGCCGCGCTCGCGGGCAAGGTCTGTGACGCCCAGCTTGTCGGCAAAATCGAGCCCGTTTTGAGTGCGCGCATTGAGCCGGACGACGCTGATCTGATAACTCGCGCGCGCCTCGGCGGTCATGGCGCTGCGTTGGTCGGGGGTGAGTTTCTTGATAAAGTCGGCCGTCTTCCACGGGGCTTCTGGATTAAAGTTTTTGCCATCGAAGACTTTGCAATAGGGGCATTCATTAAACCCCCAGATCACCATGAGTGGTGTACCGCGCTCTTTGGCCGAGGCGACGGCAGCCTCGTAAAGCGTCTCGCTGTCGATGCAGGCATAATAGATCGCGTTTGCCGGATCATCCTTGCACCCGCCATCGGGTTGGAGGGTGGCATAGTCAACCGCATCGACAAAGAGATTGGTGCCGGATTGTCCGCCGCATGCGCCAAGGCTGAGCAATGCGAGGAGGGCGAAAATTCGAAAAGACATGTTTGGGGCTTTTTGTTTTGGGAGGAAGATGGGGGTGGCCTGCGCGCGGGGCTAAGCGGGCTGGTCGCGTAACAGGGTTTCAAAATAGGTGACGGTGCGCTTGAGCCCGTCTTTCCAGTCAATCTCCGGTTCCCAATCGAGGGTGGATTTGGCGAGTGAAATATCGGGCTTACGCTGACGCGGATCGTCGGACGGTAAAGGCTGGCGTTCGATTTTCGAGGCCGATCCGGTCATGTCGAGAATGGTCTGGGCCAGCGCCTCAATCGTCATCTCGACGGGGTTGCCAAGATTGATCGGGCCGGTCACATCGGGGCCTGAGCCCATGAGCTTGATCAGGCCGCCAACGAGATCATCGACATAGCAAAACGAGCGGGTCTGCTGGCCATCGCCAAACAGGGTCAGCGGTTCATTGGCCAATGCCTGCAAGATAAAGCTCGAGACGACGCGGCCATCATTGACGTGCATGCGCGGGCCGAACGTGTTGAAGATGCGGGCGATTTTGATCTCGAGCGCATGTTGGCGGTGATAGTCGAAGAACAGGGTTTCGGCCGCCCGCTTGCCTTCATCATAGCACGAGCGGATGCCGATTGGGTTGACATTGCCCCAATAGTCTTCCGTTTGCGGATGAACTTCCGGATCGCCATACACTTCAGATGTAGACGCCTGAAGGATTTTCGCCCCGAGCCGTTTGGCGAGCCCCAGCGCATTGATCGAGCCGTGCACGGAGGTTTTGAGCGTTTGCACCGGATCGCGTTGATAATGGATGGGCGCGGCGGGGCAGGCGAGGTGGTAGATTTCGTCAGCTTCAAGATAAAGCGGAAACGTGACATCATGCCGGACCAGATCAAAGCGCGGATGGCCGAACAGGTGGATCACATTCTGCCGCGAGCCGGTGTAGAAATTGTCAACGCAGATCACTTCATGTCCCGCATCGACAAGCCGGTCGCACAGATGCGAGCCGACAAAGCCCGCCCCACCCGTGACGATAATGCGTTTGGGAGTCGAGAGGGACATGGGAGTTGCGCTTTCGTTTTGGGGGCTTGTGTGCGGGCATCGAGGCTTAGCGCCTGAACCCTGTCGCTACGACAAAAATTTCAGGTGATCCAGCCCGGCTTGACGGTGGCTTGATATGTTTGACTGTTTTGAAGCTCTGCTTGAGCGTGTTGAGCACATTTGAAGTCGCCCCGCCCTGGAAGACTTTCGAGCAGAACGCGCCGCCCGGCTCGAGATGTTCGAGCGCAAAGTCCACGGCAATTTCGACGAGCGCCACGGTGCGCAAATGGTCGGTCTGGCGGTGGCCCGTCGTGTTCGCGGCCATATCCGAGAGGACAAGATTTGGCGCGCCCGACAGCCCTGTGAGCATTTGCGCAACCGCTTCCTGGTCATTTACATCGCCCTCGACAATATGAACGCCTGCCAAGGGATCAACGGGCAACAGATCAATGCCGACAATCTCGCTCAAGCCGCGCAATTGCAACACTTGCAGCCATCCGCCCGGCGCGCAGCCAAGATCGACCACGCGCTGGCCTTTCTTCAAGAGCCCCGTTTTCTCGTGAATTTCCAGCAATTTGAACGCCGCGCGCGCGCGATAGCCTGCGTCCCGCGCTTTTTGCACATAAGGGTCGGAGAGTTGCCGCTCGATCCATTTTTTCGAGCTTTCGCTCTGGGCATTATGGGCGGTCACTTTGCGCGCATTTACGCGGCGGCCGGACGTATTGGCCGGGGCTTTGGCCGGCTTTTTCCAGCGCCGTTTTCCGTCATCGGTCATGAGGCGTTCGCTCTCTGATCTGGGGTGGAGGGCGCTGGTGATTTGCGTCTGCGCCGACGTTTGGGTTTTCGGGTGCTGTGCATCATCGAGAGCAGAAGTCCCTCACGAAGCCCGCGATCGGCCACGCGCAAACGCGGGGAGGGCCACGAGGCGAACGCCGCTTCGAGAATGGCGCACCCGGCGAGCATCAGGTCTGCGCGGTCTTTGCCGACGGTCGGAATGCGCGCGCGGTCTTCGGGGGTGGCGCTGGTGAAATCGCCGATGGTCTCGCGGGTTTCGCCAAGGGTCAGCCATTGCCCGTCAACCCGGTCGCGGCGGTATTTCTGTAGCCCGAGACGAATGCCCGCCAGACAGGTCACTGTGCCCGATGTGCCGATCATGTAGGCGTTTTCCGTGGCCAGACGGTCCGCAAACGCTTCGCCCTTCGGCCAGCTCGCAAAGGTCTCGCAAGCGCTCTGGTGCATGGCGTCGAATCTATCCCCTTCGGCCGCATCCGCAAAACGCTCGGTCAGCGTGACCACGCCAAGCGGGAAAGAGGACCACGCGCTGATCGGCATCGTGTTCACAAGCGTTTTGATGTCGCGCGCGGGCTGATCTGACAGATCAATGAAAGCCACCTCCGTCGAGCCGCCGCCAATGTCGAGCACCATGACGAGCGTCGCGTCCGGCTCCAGCAAATCATGGCAGCCGATCGCAGCGAGCCGTGCCTCTTCCTTGGCGCTGACAATTTTGAAGCTCAGCTTGGTGCGGGTCTGAACATCGCGAATAAACTGCGCGCCATTTTCGGCTTTCCGGCAGGCCTCCGTCGCAATACACCGGACATGGCGCACGCCGAGATGTTTCAGCTTGCGCCGGATCACCCCGAGCGCATCGAAAGTGCGGTCCATGGCGGCGTCCGAGAGCTTGCCCGTCGCCGAGAGCCCTTCACCAAGGCGCACGATTTGGGAGTGGGAATCGACCACATGAAAGTGCTCGCCTGCAGGCTTGGCCACCAGCAAACGGCAATTATTCGTCCCCAGATCCACCGCCGCGTAAAGCGGTGGTTTGTGTCGTCGGCCATGCGTTCGTGACTTGCGCGCCGCCGGCTTATTGTTCATAGGCATAGAACGCCCAACTTGTTTTTCGTTGGTGCCTATCTAGCACATGGTTCGAAATTTATCGATGTTTCTGCGGTTATTTAGTTTTTTTCGACGCAGGCGCGCTGTACCAACCGAAGCCATTGTCCCGGAAAAGGATGTTGACGTGATGGGCCGCGCCCTGCCGCTTGAGCGTGAGGCGAAATATGCCATTGGCGATGTCCTGCGCCATCGTGTGCATCCGTTTCGCGGGGTTGTCTTCGATATTGATCCGGAATTTTCAAACACGGAAGACTGGTATGAGGCGATCCCCGAGGCGGTGCGTCCGGCCCGTGACCAGCCTTATTATCATCTGTTTGCCGAGAATGATTCGAGCCATTATGTGGCCTATGTCTCCGAGCAGAACCTCATACCGGACGAAAATCTTGAGCCGGTGTCGCACCCCGACATTGTCGATGTCTTCGATTATTCAGACGAGGGTTACGCTCTGAAACAGGTTCATAGCCATTAGTCCGTTATGCTGGTGATGACCTAGCTGATCGGGCCCGACTTTTTCGAGCCAATGGTCTGATCAGGCGCATTCATGGCCATCCAGCGCAGCAGGCAAGCGCGTGACTGATAGATGGAATGGCTGAACTCAACGTCAAACTCGCCATCGCCGGAGGCTTCTGCGGCGATTGAATCTGCGAAGGCGGTTAACTGCTCGAACAGGTCTTGGGCGGCACGTCTTTGTCTGTCTCTCGTGACCGCTTCAACATTCTGCCGAGCGCTGTCTGAATTATCTTCTTTAGGCATGGTTTTCCTGAGAATCTATATTACCAAAACTTTACATTATGCGGGTTGATTTATCTGGCTACTGTCCAAAAGTCGGCTTATTCCTCAAATAGCATTGATCCGTGTTGCAATGACGCAAGCATGAGTCGTATTGCGTGCCTTTAGCTTCTTGCGTGCGCGTGACTGGGCGTCTTTGACGGCGCTATCGGAAATGCGCAGGATGCGGCTTGTGTCCTGGATCGACTCGCCGCGGGCGGCGCATTGCAAGACTTCGCGCTCTTGTTTGCTAAGCTGGGGCTCTGGAACAGAAACCTTGTGGACAAGCACGTCGAGGTCTTCGAGCAGCTTCTGACACAGCTTATCAACCGGCTCGATCGTGTCCGGCGAGAACGGGAACACCGGCCCGCCAATTGAAACGCCGCCGCGCAAGTCTCCGATCTCGTTGTGAAGCGGCACGACATAGCCTTCCTTTAGCCCGTAGGACTGGGCAATACTGTAGAGGAACGCGCTGTGCTTTGACGTATCTTCCACCGCCTCACTCCAGAAATAAGGTCTCTTCGCAGTCCGCGCATACTGGATGATCGGATCGAGTGAGAAGCCGCGTTTCTCCGCCCAGTGATCGAGCAGGCCAGAGGGCCAATTGGAATAGATGTGCACGCTCTCGTCACCATAGAGGGGAATGTCGCGATGAACGCTTGAAACGACATAGTAGGGAATATCGAGCTGCTTGATCGCTTTCTCGAAGACGGCCAATATGTCGGCAATCTCTTTGGTCCTGGGAGGGGTCGGACGTAGGACGTTGTCTGTCATGTCTTGGAGTTTTTCTTGCTCTTGGTGGACTTGTTTTTCCCTATCATTTTCAGGCAAGTCCGGTGGCTGTAACCGCCACTTGTGTTGGGGTGAATTTCGTAACTTTGCGCAACGTAAAGCGAGGTTTGCGAAACTCCAGCCAAATTGTCAGATGATATGTGAATAATTGTTCAAAACGCTCGCCGGGTTTGCGTTTGCGAAGCGATCCGTTTATGGCCAGCACAGCAAGCTGATGAAAGTGTCCCGAATGCCCAAAATTGCAATTATTGGAGCCGGATTGGCCGGGCTCAGCTGCGCGAGAGAGATCGCTCTGGCCGCGCGTCCTGAAATGGATATTGCAGTTTACGATAAGTCGCGTGGGATTGGCGGGCGTATGGCAACGCGCTATGCGGGCGCGTATGAGTTCGATCATGGCGCACAATATTTCACCAGCGGATCGGACAGGTTTGGCGCGTTTCTGGCCGAGCAGACTGGCCAGGGGCATGTGCTGCAGTGGCCTGAGAAAATACAGAGAATCGGCGGCGCGAGCGCGCGTGATGCGGTGCGTTATGTGTCCGCGCCGCGCATGAACACGCTGTGCAAGGCGATGGCCGAGCCGCTGGAGACGGTGCTCAATACGCGGATCTCGGGGCTTGAGCGTGCGGGCGATGGCTGGCATCTGCAAGACGAGGCGGGCAACCGCATGGCCCGTTTGATTATGTCGTCAGCGCCATGCCCGCCCCGCAAATGATCGCGCTGTTGCCGGACGCGTTTGCGGATCAGCGCGCGGGGTTAGCGAGTGTCCGTATGGCTGGATGCTTTGCGCTGATGCTCGGATTTGAAGCGGAGGTCGCCATGCCTTGGACGGCGGCGCGGGTTGACGGGTCGCCGGTGGGCTGGATGGCGGTCAATTCGAGCAAACCCGGGCGCGAGACGGCGATGTCCGTTCTGATCCAGTCGAGCAATGACTGGGCCGAGGCGCATCTCGAGGATGATCCGGAGAGGGTCGAGGCCGCTTTGCTGGAGGCCGCGTCCGAGCTGGCCGGTCTTGATCTGGCGCGGGCTGATCACAAGGCGCTGCATCGCTGGCGTTATGCGGCGACGCCTGAGCCGCTGGGGGCACCGTTCCTGTTTGATCGGGCGGCGGGGCTGGCAGCGTGTGGCGATTGGTGTCTCGGCAGCAAGGTCGAGGCGGCGTTTGAAAGCGGGGTCCAGCTTGCCGATGCGCTGCTTTCCGAGATTGCGGCGCGCGCCTAGCCGTCTTTGGATTTGTGGGCGAGGCGACCGGCATTGGCTTCCCAATTCTGGCCATCAAACGGGCAGACCGTCACGTCGAGATTTTGCCAGTCATCAAGACAGCGATAGGTCACCGCCACGCCATCAGGGTTCGAGCGCGGAATGTAATAGCTTTTCACCCCGCAGGTTTTGCAAAAGAGATGTTGTGCCGCGCCGGTGTTGAAAGTGTAGCGGGTGAGCGCGTCTTCGCCTTGCAGGAGCTTGAAGCGGCTCGCGGGCACAATGACGTGGATATTGCCGGACATAGCGCAGATCGAGCAATTACAGTCCTCGGCCTCGAAGCGTTCCGGCAAACCGACGTCGAACCGGACTGCGCCGCAATGGCATCCGCCCTTATGTCTGATAATGTTCATTAGGAGTTATATAGACCGCCGTGCCCGAGACAGCCACCATCATCATCGACCCGCCCTCACCAACCACTTCATAGTCAATGTCTACACCCACTACCGCATTGCCGCCGAGGCTCCGGCACTCAGCCTGCATCTCCTGCATCGCGGCCTCGCGTGCCTCTCGGATCGTATCTTCATAGGCTTGCGAGCGGCCGCCGATTACGTCGCGGATGCTGGCAAACAGGTCTTTGAAAATGTGCGCACCGATAATGGCCTCGCCGGTGACAACGCCTCTATATTCGCGGATGTCGTGGCCCTGAAGGGTTGGCGTGGTGGAAACGAGCATAGTTTGGTCCCTTTTGCTTATTATTGATAAACAATAATGTTGGTCCTTGCATCATGTGTTTCAAGTCCCGCGCGCCTCAATTGTTTCAATCATGGTCACGGCGCAGTCGGAGATCACCGCGCCGGGCGGGAAAATCGCGGCAGCGCCAGCGGCGAGCAGGGCGTCGAAATCCTGTGGCGGGATGACACCGCCGACGATGATGCTGGTTCTCGCTACGCCTTCATTGCCGAGCGCACGGCGTAGCTCGGGCACGAGGGTCAAGTGTCCGGCGGCGAGCGATGAGGCGGCGACAATATCGACCTCAGCGGCGAGCGCGTCTTTGGCTGCTTCTTCTGGTGTCTGGAAGAGCGGGCCGATGACAACATCCCAGCCAAGATCGGCGAGCCCTGACGCGACGACTTTCTGGCCGCGATCATGGCCGTCCTGACCCATTTTCGCAATGTAGATTTTCGGCTTGCGGCCATGCTTGGTCTCGAAGGCGGCGGCGAGCGATTTTGCGTCCTCGCCTTTGGTTGTGCCGTCGACGCCTGCGCCATAGACCCCGCTGATCGAATGGATCACCGCTTTGTGCCGCCCGTCCGCCGCTTCGACCGCATCTGAGATCTCGCCCACGGTTGCCTTGGCGCGCGCGGCATCGACACTGAGCGCGAGCAGATTGCCATTGCCGGAGATGGCCGCCTGTTTGAGCGCTTCGAGCGCGGTCTTGACCTCGGCCGGGTTCCGCTCGGCGCGCAAACGGGCGAGCTTGTCGAGCTGTTTCTGGCGCACGGCGGCATTGTCCACTTTGAGTACGGGCACATCTTCGGCCGTATCGAGATGGAATTTGTTGACCCCGACCACGGTTTGCTGGCCGCTATCAATGCGCGCCTGTGTGCGGGCGGCAGCTTCCTCGATGCGCAGTTTCGGCAAGCCTTGTTCAATCGCCGCGGCCATGCCGCCCATCGCTTCGACTTCTTCGATATGGGCCATAGCCCGCGCGACGAGGTCATGGGTCAGCCGTTCGACATAGTAAGAGCCGCCCCACGGGTCGATGGTTTGCGGCGCACCGGCTTCGTGTTGCAGGAAAAGCTGCGTGTTACGGGCAATGCGCGCGGAGAAATCGGTCGGCAGGGCAAGGGCTTCGTCGAAACTATTTGTGTGCAGACTTTGGGTCTGTCCGCCGGTCGCCGCAATGGCTTCAAGGCAAGTACGGGTGACATTGTTGTAGACGTCTTGCGCGGTGAGTGACCAGCCGGAGGTCTGGCTATGGGTGCGCAGGCTCAAGGATTTCGGGTTTTGCGGATCGAACTGTTTGACGAGTTTTGCCCACAAAAGTCGCGCCGCGCGCATCTTGGCAACTTCCATGAAGGTGTTCATGCCAATCGCCCAGAAGAAGGACAGACGCGGCGCAAACGCATCGACATCGAGCCCTGCTGCCCGTCCGGCGCGGATATAGTCGATCCCGTCCGCCAGCGTATAGGCAAGCTCAAGGTCTGCCGTCGCGCCCGCTTCTTGCATATGATAGCCGGAAATCGAGATCGAATTGTAGCGCGGCATATGCTTCGATGTGTAGGCGAAAATATCCGAGATGATCCGCATAGAGATTTTCGGTGGATAGATGTAGGTGTTGCGGACCATGAACTCTTTGAGAATGTCGTTCTGGATGGTGCCTGCGAGCTTGTCGGGGCTGACGCCCTGTTCCTCTGCGGCCACAATATAGAGCGCCATGATCGGGAGCACCGCACCGTTCATCGTCATCGACACGGACATTTCGTCGAGCGGGATGCCCGAAAATAATGTCCGCATGTCGAGAATGGAATCAATTGCCACGCCCGCCATGCCGACATCTCCAGAGACGCGCGGGTGGTCTGAATCATAGCCGCGATGGGTTGCCAGATCGAACGCGACCGAGAGGCCTTTTTGTCCAGCGGCGAGGTTGCGGCGATAGAAAGCGTTGGAGTCTTCGGCGGTCGAGAAACCGGCATATTGGCGGATGGTCCAAGGCCGCTGGGTATACATGGTCGGGTAGGGGCCGCGTCCGAACGGGGCAAGGCCGGGGAAGTCATCCAAATGGTCAAGCTCTGCGGTGTCAGCGGCGGTGTAGAAGGCTTTGAGGTCTATGCCCTCGGGCGTGTCGCCGATGGTGGAGGCGGCGGCTTGGGCGCTTGGTGTTGCCGTATCATCCGAGAAAGGCAGGCGGGTGAAGTCAGGAAACTGGCTCATTGTGTGATCCCCAATTCTGCGTGGGCAAGCTCTAAAGTCGCGACGACGTCAACGCCGATATGGACATAGCTGTCGATGCCGGCCGCTTGCCAGTCCTCTGCATGATCACCCGGTTTGCCCGCAAGATAGAGCCGCTGAACGCCCGCATCTTTCAGCGCCTTTGCGGCGGTGGCGGCGTCTGCGGCGTAAGATTTGTCGCTGCCACACAGAACAGCAAGCGCGCAGCCGGAGGCTTTGAACGCGGCGATAAGGTCGGCGGTCGTCTCGGGCGGGACGGGCGCGGTCTTGGCGTCAATGCCGCCGGTTGCAAACAGGTTGCGGGCGAAATCAACGCGCGCGGTGTGGCTTGCGAGCGGGCCGAGCGTGGCGATGAAAATGCTTGGGCGCTGGCCGGTGCGTCTGGCCTGTGCGTCGGCATGGTCGCGCAAATGCTCGAATGGTTCGGACAGGCGCATCGGCCAGAGCGGAGAGGCGAGGGTTTCGCCCTCCGGCGGCGGCGTGCCTGCGGGAAGCTTGGCGGTGATGGCGTCCTTGCCGGTAAAGCCGGATACATCTGCAACCGGCGCACCGATCTCGTCAAGTAGCGGAAACTCGCTCACGCCCGTCAGAGGTGTTTTGCGGCGCGCGACCGAGGTTTGCAGCGCTTTTCGGGATGTGGCGATCTGGCTCTGTATCGTATCATCCTCGAGCGCTGCGCCAAAGCCGCCCGCCGTCTCGATCTCCTGGAAAAAGCGCCAGGCCGTCTCGCACAGATCCTTGGCATGATGCTCGACAAACCATGCGCCGCCTGCGGGGTCGGCGACGCGGCCAAGCTGGCTTTCTTCTTGCGCGATGATCTGCGTGTTGCGAGCGGTCCGGCGGCCAAGCTCTTCGGCCACGCCCATCGCATCGGTGAACGGACGCAAGGTCACAATGTCTGCACCGCCAACGCCCGCGGCAAAACAGGCGGCCGTGTTGCGCAAGAGGTTCACCCACGGATCGCGCTTGGTCAGCATCCGCGCGGCGCTGATGGCTTGTATCTGCATCGGCATAGCCGGCAAGCCGAGCGCGCTCAGACACCGCGCCCA
>CALLCD010000146.1 GCA_938049795.1 uncultured Hyphomonadaceae bacterium
CGTATCAGAACCGCTGCCACCCTCAATCGTGTTCAGGCCGGTCCCGACGACGAATGTATCATTGCCTGCCCCGCCAGAGACCGTGTCATTGCCGCGCCCGCCATTGAGAATATTGTCCTCATCATCGCCGATCAGCGTGTCAGACCCATTGGTACCGATCAAATTCTCGATACTGGAGATCTCGTCATTGCTTGCCGCACCGCCGCCGGAAGTGGTCTCTGTTTCAAGATCGACCGTGATGCCTGTTGCGAAAGCAGAGTAATTAACCGTATCGACGCCATCGCCACCAAAGTAGCTATTGGCCCCGGCACCAGCGATAAATGTGTCAGCACCATCTCCACCGTAGAGGGCGTCGTCGCCTGAACCATCTGCAATCAGATCGTCGCCCGCTTCAGCAAACACTTGCGCATCGTTGCTAGAGGTATCGCGGAACTCATCATTGCCATTGCCGAGATTGACTTGCCCATCAATCAGCCCGGAATTGATCACTACATCATCGCCAAGGCCGGTGAACACCTGGCCAGAAATCTCCCCGTCATTGATGATCCTATCATCAAAATTGATACTGGTCGGGATATTGAAAACGTCATCACCCACAGCGTCCCTAACTTCCATCGGCGCATCATTGGACCTACTTGCCGTGAGCGTTCCAAATTCTTCAGTATCGAAACTGATCGTCTCCGGGAATATGGGTTCACCCGTTGCAGTTTGCTCCTGGAACACGACTATGCCCGCCGCCTGTGTTGCTGCAACATCAATAAGTGGCAGTATGAAGGGGCCGTCAAAATTGATTGGCCTAAAAATCTCGATATTGGGCCCACCTCCCGAGCTGCTTTCAAATGCAAAGAGCTCGCCTGTTTCATTCAGAACAATTCCACGCAGGTCCGAACTGATCTGCCCGTCCAGGCTGATTGTCCCCTCTGGCACTGTGTTCGTGCTGAACAATGCCCCTAACGTGTAAGAAAGCTGGAAGTCACCCTCACGGCTCCCGCGGAATGCAAACTCAAAGTTCTGCGTATTGTCCGCGTCGGCAATGATCTGCCCAGTGGCGGTATTTGTCAGATTGACACCCGCACCGGCCGCAATACCTGAGCTGTTGGACTCGATCAGACCGCTATTCTCAATCTCGCTGACAGTCGTTGTAAACACGAGGTCAACCGCAGCAACCGAATCATCTGGAAGCGCTGGAGCAGATCCTTCAACAAACCCAAATGTCACGAAGGCCAGCCCCTCGCTGAGGATTGATCCGGAATTGTTGAGGATAAAACCAGTGTCCGAGTTCAGGGGAATATTTGTATCGCGGATTGTTGGCAAGCCGCCGGCCGACACAGTCGTACTTTGCGATGTTAAAGTTCCCTCATTATTTATGGTAGACGCCTCAGAGGTAATGATCGCTGACCGTGGTCCTTCAACAAGCCCCCCCGCCAGGTTGTTGATAACAACAATACCATCATCGGGGACTTCAAAGTCATCATCGAAAAACCCGACACAAATACGTCGCCCCCATTGTTGAAGGTGACATTGTCGCCTGAAGCGGTGACCGCGACACCGTCAGATCGGCCGAATACGAAGGTTTGTAGCGTGAAGTCTACGTTGACAGTGGTGAACGTCGTATCATCCGATTCAAGTGTTAGGATATCCTGAAAATCACTGAGAACATTCAAATTTCCATTGTCCGCGGCACTGTGTGTTAAGTCCAATGGCGTTGATGCGCCAATAGGTAAAGTTACATTCGCCAAAAAAAACTGAGGGCAGCATTTCGGAGGCCTGAATTGTGTTTGTCCCGCCAAACGGACTCACGATCAAGACCGCCTCTACCAGGCTCAAGCCATCACCGTCCGCAGTCTCGCTTGCCACGTCGGGAACGCCGGTGGATAGGTCTATTGTGTTGTCATCACCGACGCTGGCACTCGTCGTAAATACAAGATCCGTCATTTCAGGTACATTCCTCCTCAGTCACCACAAGTGTGACGCACCATTAGCCCAATAAGGTCGCGTTTCCACTTACCCCTCACCTGTACGCTTGCCGCATAACTCCCAGTTTTCAACGAGGTCTTGCACCATTTCGCGCAACTCGTTCATGGGATCATGGATCAGGACAATCTTTATTCTCTTTGTGCCGATTATAGGTATGTTCGGTGATAGGTTTTGACTGCGCAATTTGTTTTCTTACTTCAATCATAAGCTTAGGCGTCGACCTTCATCTGCAACCTCATTATCACGCCGGGCGCACCGCGACTTCGCTTGAGCGAGGGAGCGAAGGTCAGAGGATATATGGAGGCTTATCCAGCGCTTAATCGAAAAGTACGAAGCCAAGAGTAAGCGACATGAGAAGAAGGCCGAGGCAAAAGCTCCACACGCCGAGATAAAACGGCCAGACGATCAGATTGCGAAACTGTGCGCCAAGCCGCTGCAAATCCGGCGCGGCCTCAGCGTAATCTCGTCGGCGCAAATAATGGACCGTCTCGGTCAGGTCCACGGCTTTACGCTCGGTGCCGGCTTCGGGCGCTTCGATTTGTTCTCCAATGTGCAGATTCCGCCGGTCAAGCGCCCCCCGAAACAGGAAAAATCCGATCCCGAAGATGACGAAAAAGAACACGCCGAGAAATGCGGCGTAGCGTCCGGTCTCAAAGATAAAATCAGCCATATGTCCGCTCCACATCCGCGATCACCGCCATCATCCGGCGCAGCGTTTCAAGATCGGCCTGTCCTGTCAGCCGTTCGGGCAGCCAATGGCGCTGGAAGGCCAGCACCGCCGCCTCCGTCTGAGGCCCATATTTCCCGCTCTCGTCCAGACCATACCCGATCCGGCCGAGCAACTCCTGCAACCGGCTTACCGGCCCGCCTTCATCATCACGGCCAAGGCCACGCCCAATCAGATCGAGCGGCCGCTCCCCCTCGGGCGCATCCGGCCAAAGCCCGATCCCGTGGCTCCCAAGCGCGTCCCACGGAAAATGCTCTCCTGGATCTTCCTTCCGCAGCGGCGCAATATCGGAATGGCCAATGACCCGCGCGGGCGGAATATCATGCCGCGCCACAATGTCCTTACAAAGATTAATAACCGCCTCGATCTGCGCGTCTGGATAGGGCGGCAGGCTGCCATCGGCCAGCGGCACATTATGTCCGCCATTGACGATCTCGATGCCCACCGAGCAAGAATTGAGATCAGTGTCGCCCTGCCAATTCCCGACGCCCGCATGCCAGGCGCGGCACGCCTCATCCACAAGCTGGCTGATCCGCCCATCTTCCCAGACCATGTAATGCGCCGAGACCTCCGCCGCCGCATCCTGCATACGCTCTAAAGCTGCCTGCCCGCTTTCCATGCCGGTATAATGCAGGATCAACATGTCGATGCCGGCCTTGCGCGCATTGAAATTCGGGCTCGGCGTCTGCTCGATCTTCATGACGGCCCGCTCCCCGCTTTCTTGCCGAGCGCCGCCTCCGGCATTGATTTGTTCGGCCGCACGGCAATCACAAACACGCCGCCCAGCGAGATCACCGCACCGAGAATAAGGTTCGCCGTAATCGGTTCACCCAGCATAATGATGCTCAGCACCACGCCCCAGATCGGTGTCATCAGCGTGAGCGGCGACAGGAGCGAAATGTCATATTTCTTGATCAATTGATAAAACCCGCCATGACCAAAAATCGACACGCCAACCACCGCAAATATCGTCGCCACAATCACCCACAGACCGCCCGCCGAATATGTCTCCCACTGCCCCGTCTCAATGAAAAACGACACCGCAAACAGCGGCAAAAACGAGAACAGGCCAATCCAAGCCTGCATCTGTAAGGCCGAAATCGGCTCCATCCGCTTCATCAAGATTCCGCCAACCGAACCAATGAACGCCGCGCCAACAATGTATAAAAGCCCGAAGGATATCGTGAAGCTTGCCGGATCGACCGCGATCACCAACACGCCCGCAAAAGCAAGCATAATCCCGAGCCCCCGCCGCCAGCCAATCGTCTCACCGAGAAACGCCATGCTCATCAGCGTCGAAAACGGCACGCCAAGCTGACCAACCACCGCCGCCGCCGACGCCTCGGCATTCGCAAGCCCCAAAAACAACAGCGCAAAATGCCCCGACCCGATAAAAAACGAGATGAAGAACAGCGTCTTGATGTCTTTCGGGATCGGCCGCAAAAACGGCACCAGCAAGAGCGCCACACCCAAAAACCGCACCGCCGCAAAAAAGATCGGCGGCACACTGGCATCGAACACAACCCACCGCGTCACAGCGATGTTCAGCCCCCAAACGAGACAGACAGCAAACAACAAGAGAAAGTCACGGAATCCCATTTCGCTTCCTTAACAGGATTTGCGTAGATTCCTATCAGATTGATCGTGGGTTCAGAGCCCCAGCCTCAACAGCCCTTATTCGACCGTCCAACCTTCGCCCGTCTGGCGTGCTTCAAGCGTCACTGATGCCGGTTCGGACGCGTGATCAGATCGGCTTGAGGCAGAGGCCCGCGCGCTTTGACCTTGTCGCTGAACCTTGATTCTGAGCATCAGCGCCGCAATCGCTACCAGAATCCCCAATATCGCCGTCGCAATCGCCACAATCCCTGCGGCAACGACAAAAAGACCGCCCAGCAAGATACGCCGAACGAGCCGTCCCGCCTTATACAGGACCGCCAAAAGGCTGGTCATCGGGCTCATCGAGCCGCCTGCGGTGCCGTTTGCTGTCATTATCTGATCCTCGATCTTTATTAGAAGATGGTCGCTTTTAGTCCAAACGTCAATCCGGCCGGACAAGCATTCCGCGCTCAACACGGATTTTTGTATAGGCCGACGTAATCGCCGCCGCTTTATCATGCGCGGCCAGTTCAAATTCGCGCGGTGCGCCATTGGTGACAACGCGATCAGGGTGGTTGTCCGCCATCAATTTGCGATAGGCGAGCCGTATATCGCCAAACTCGGCATCATGGGCGACGCCCAAAATCACATAAGGATCATCCGCTTTCGCGCCCAGATGGCTCGCCCGGATGCGCAAAAACGTCGCCTCCGAAAAGCCGAACGCCGCCGATACGGTCTCCAGAAACACCATCTCATCTTGCGTCACCACGCCATCCGCGCCCGCAATATAGAACAATCCGTCCAACACACCCTCGAGCAGACAGGAGCGATTCTTGTATTTCTTGCCAATTTTCCGCGCATAGGATTCATAGCCGCGCACGGTTTGCTGGGCCAGTTCGAACACCCGCCGCACCGCCGCCTGATCCTCCGGCGCGGTCTGGAAGATATGCGCGAACACCGCGACCTCATCGGTCGTCACCGTCCCGTCGGCCTTGGCGAGCTTCGCCCCAAGCCCGATCACTGCCGCCGTAAAGCCGACATCATTGGGATCTGGCGCACATTCAAGGTCTTCGGGCAGGCGCTCTGGCTCCCCGTCCGGCTCGAACAGGGAGCGGCCAATATCAAGTATGCGTTGCCAAATGCTCATATCGCCGCGAGTCTAGCAGCAAACAGGGCATTTGTGAGGCGTTGTTTTCAACAATTACGGGTCCGGCCTCTCAGCCCCTCCCTTCGGCGGCGGCAGCTGCGCGCGCATCTCACGAATCTCAGCCTGCATCTGCTTGAGCGTTTCAAGGATCTGCCCCCGCATCACGGCGCCATCCTCGGCAAGGTCTTCAAGCTCATCGATCTTGTCGTCCTGCACCGCATCATGCTCGGCCTGCAAGGCTTCGACAAAAACGGCGATAAACAGGTTCAGAATCGCAAAACTGGCCAGAAACAGGAAAATCAGGAAAAATACCCACGCATAGGGATGCCCGTCATCAATCACTTTCTGCATCACTTCAAACCGCCAGCCATCCATTGTCATCACCTGAAACAGGCTAAGCGCAGACGAATGCAGATCCCCGAACAGCGCTTTCACCTCCGGCGTCTCCGTATTGCCAAACAGATTGGTCGCAATCACCGCGCCGACATAGATCATAAGGATCATCACCGCGATAATCGCCGTCATGCCCGGTAGCGCGCGAAACAGAGCCTCGGTGATCCGCCGCAACATCGGCACAAAATGCAAAAGCCGCAACACCCGCAAAACCCGCATCGCCCGCAACACCGCAAACGCGCCCGACGCCGGGATCAGCGAAATGCCAATCACGATCACATCGAAAATATTCCAGCCAACTTTGAAAAACGCGAACCGCCACGCAATCAGCTTGATCACCATCTCGGCGACAAACACAGTCAGAATGGCATAGTCAATCAGAAGCAGCCTGTCGTACCAGTAAGTCCCGGGTTCGGTGAACGTCAAAGCGCCCAGAATCACCGCATTGATGAAAATCAGCGCAATAATCGCAAACCGGAAAAGACGACTGGAGACGAAATGCTGCAAACGTGTTTCCGGCTCCAGAATTAGGCGGCGTGGCATATGTGCTCCTGTCCCTGTCTCAAATGACCCGTGCGGCTCCGTCCCTGTCGTGCCCCGCTAGCGCGCTGCCGTCGTTGTGTCGCTGACGATGACCCAGCCCGCGCCGAAATCCCGAAAGACCAGCGTGAACAGCCCCGAAGGCGTGTCGCCGTTACGCGTCAGCTTCCAGCGGCCATGAACCACGCCCGCATCCCTTGCGAGCGGGTGGACCTCGAGGTCGGAAAAATCGAGCTGCCCCATCTGCGCGCGCGTCGAATAGGTCCGCAAATACCGCTCCAGCGTCGCCTGCCAGCCGCGCGTAATGTTCCCGCCTGAGCCAAAGCGTAACTGATCATCCTTCCAGTAATGCTCCATAAAAGCGGGAATATCGCCGCCGTTCCAAGCCTCGGACTGCGCCGTCATCACATCAAGGATCGCCGTCTCGATGCCCGCCTGATCGATCACTGCCGACGCCGACGCCGCAGACACATTGCCCACAGACCCGCCAGCGCCCGGCCCATGCACACAGCCAACCAGCATCGACATAGCCAGAATACCACCCAGAATCCGTCCCATAATCATCCTCCCCGTTCCTTCCCCGTTCTAACAACCCTGACAGGAATACCAAGCTAATTTGCAAGATCAAACGCCCATTCCAGCGGCACGGGAAGTCCAACGCTGCTATAATCGACACGAATGGCGCGGCGTCTGGAGGCTGAAGCCGACGCGTCGGAGCGATGGAGCGTCAGAGCTTTAACGACAAGAACATCCCCTCTTTTTGCCGTGCAATTTAGAGCGCGCGCCTGCTGGCCATATGTGATCGCCTCACCCGCCGAGACCCGCCCGAGCCGGTCCGAGCGCGGCGCAAGCTGGAGGCAGCCATTGTCTGCATCACAATCATCGAGGTGGATGCGGACAAACACCATCTTCTCAGGCAGCGCTATGGGCGGCTCGCAATGCCAGATACCCGCCTTTCGCGACCAGTTGGTATATCCCGCAACATCCAGACGCTCCCGAAGCGCGACAACGCGGTCCTGATGCCACGGCAATGCCCAATTCGCCTCCTCCGATTTATCAAAAGAGACAATACGCAATGGGTCGGGCAAATAGCCAAGTTCGCTCAACAGTGCGCGCAAATCCTTCGATTGCCGCAGCGCGCGATCCAGTTTCCCATGGGGGGCGGCCCGTTCGCCAATGCGCGAGTCCATATCGGCAGCCTCGTCCAGTTCGGCCAGTACATCCTCACCAAGCGCACCACGGAACCAGACATAAGACTCACGGTCGAGATTCGCTCTTAAAGACATTTCGATACCGGAAAAGCGACCCCCGCCTCGCCCGATTGCCATTGCGCAAATTTCGGCATGATCGCGGTGAAGCGGTCGCTCTCGATATGGGCTTTGAGCCACCTAGCAACCGGCGCGGGCGCGGCCGTGTAGAACCAATCCCGATCAACATGGGCGTATTGGCGCACGAACGGAAAGCTTGCTAGATCCGCAAAGCTAACGCCTTCTCCAAACAGATTGGCTTGTCCTGACAATCTCGGTGTAAGCTCGCGGGCCAGCCAATCCATCGCCAAGCCGCGATGGTCTGCGGCCGGTTCATCCTGATAACGATTGGGATATTTATACCGATCCAGATGCGGCTTGAAATCCTCGTCGAGCGACGTAATCAATGCGCGTTGTGCCTCTGGCTCAGTGTCCAGCAGCCCCGTCTGCGGGTTCTGCTCAAGCGCCCATTCGATAATGTCGCGGCTCTCGTCTATCACCGAGCCATCTGCCAAGACCAGGACCGGCACCGTCCCCTTCGCCGACGCTTCGATCATCTCCGCCGGCTTGTCGCGCAAGACGACCTCGCGCAACTCCACCGTCAGCCCCGCTTCCAAAAGCCCAAGCCGGGCCCGCATCGCATAGGGACACCGCCGAAACGAATAGAGCACCGGACGCCCGCTCACGGTTTCTTCTCCGCTTGCGCTCCTTGCCCAATGTGCGCCTCGCCACGTTCGCGCGCGAGCCGGATCTGCTTCTGACGCTCGGCAAAGCGGGCTTTGTCTTTCTCGCTATACTCGCCAATACAGGCCGGACACGAGATGCCCTTCTCATAGTCCGCGCTCTGCTTATCCTCTTCGGTGATCGGACGCCGGCACGCAAAGCACTGATCATAAGACCCAAGCGCCAAACCCTGCCCGACCGACACCCGCGCATCAAAGACGAAACACTCGCCCTCCCATTTGCTTTCTTCTTCCGGCACGGTTTCGAGATATTTCAATATCCCGCCTTTGAGGTGATACACCTCCTCATGCCCCTGCGACTTCAGGAAGGCGGTCGATTTCTCACAACGTATGCCGCCCGTACAAAACATTGCAATTTTCGGCTTCGTATTGGTCTTGCGGAAATTTTCAAACCAGTCCGGAAAGTCGCGAAACGCCTTGGTCTCGGGGTTGATCGCGCCTTCAAAACTGCCAATGCCGACCTCGTAATCATTGCGCGTATCAATCACAACCGTATCGGGGTCTGCGATCAGCGCGTTCCAATCTTCGGGCTCAACATAGGTGCCCACTGTGCTGGTCGGATCAATCCCCTCAACCCCGAGCGTGACGATCTCCTTTTTCAGCCGCACTTTCATCCGCAGGAATGGCATCGTCTCGGCGGTTGATTCCTTATGCTCGAGATCGGCGCACCCTGGCAAGGCGCGGATCGTGTCGAGCGCAGCGTCAATGCCCTCGCGCGTGCCTGCAATCGTGCCGTTCACCCCTTCAGCGGCGAGCAGAATTGTGCCCTTCACCCCCGCCTCTGTGCAGGCAGCCTCAAGCACGGGCTGATGCTCGGCATAGTCCGGCAAGGGCGCAAATTTATACAAAGCGGCAACGATAAGCGGCATGATCGGTCTGGTCCGTCTCTAACTCACCAAGCCTCATAGCGCGCGGCGGGCTAATCCTCAATCGTCTCGTAGGTTTTCCGGATGTAATCGACCCCGAACCGGACAATCTCTTCGAGCACATCCATATCAATATCGGCGAGCTTGTTCACATAGAGACAGGACTTGCCGATCTTGTGTTTGCCAAGCCGTTCGAGCTTGCCGGACACATCCTGATAGCCCGGCATGATGTAGAAAACGAGATTGGCCTTGCGCGGACTAAAGCCCGTGATCAACATATCGCCCTCACGTCCGCTGTCATATTTGTAGTGGTATTGCCCATACCCGATCAGGCTCGGCCCCCACATTTTCGCGGTCATACCTGTCACACGCGGGAACCATTCGAGCAATTGCTCCGCATCCGCCCGCCGCGTCTTATGCTCGATTGCGGCCACATAATCCGCTGGCGCAATGTCCGTCACTTGCGTCTTATTTTCCGACTTTGCCATATCCCGATCCCACAAAACCCAAAGCGCAATCTTACATGGCCAGACCCGTTCCGTCGAGCGACCACAAAAAAGGCCGCGATCCATGTCTCGCGGCCTTCTTCATTTTGTTATGTCTGTACGGACTATTGCGTCGCCAGATAGGCAATAATGTCCGTACGCTTGGTGTCGTCCTGAACGCCCTGCCGGAACAATTGGGACATCCGGTTACCCGGAATGAACTCGCCGCTATTCTTCAAGTACGCATCCAGATTTTCCGGCGTCCAGACCACATCCGCAGCCTTCATCGCGTCCGAATAATTAAACCCGTCAATCGAGCCCGCGTCACGTCCGACCAGACCGGCAAGCGATGGTCCAAGCCCATTACGGCCGGGCTGTACGGTATGACACGCCTTGCACACGGCAAACGCCCGCGCGCCCGCTTCGGCGTCGCCTGTCAGCGCGATCACTTCCTCTTGCGGGGCAGCTTCGGTGGCCGATTGCGCCGCCGTCACAATAGGCGCAGCCGCCTCGTCAATTTCCGCCGTAACAGCGGTCTCGACCGCATCGGTAGCCCTGTCAGGCACAGCCGCATCCGGCGTAACAACACTTGTTACGCTGTCCGCTTCGACCGGAACGTCCGGCGTGGCCGCTTCCACAGTCGTCGCCGACGCTGCGTGGGTGACCGCTTGCGTCGCCTCAGCAGGCTCCACACCAGCCACCTCGGCCGCCTCAACCTGGATCGAAGCTGTCGCCTGTCCCGCCGCGGCTTCCTCGGCAGGCGCACCACACGCCACAGCGCCCAGCACCAGCCACGAAACGAGAAGCGAAAGAGCGCCCCCGCGCACGGGAGCACTCCAGAGTGTCTGTCTTTGATCGGTCATCATGACGCCTCCAAGGTTGGATAGGCATAGGTGTAAATCCAGTCCGTATCCTGAGCCGGAATATGACAGCCCAGACAGTCTGCATTATAATCGGTCGCTACCTGCACGGTCGGCGCATCGGCCTTGAACAGTGCCCAGCCCCAGCCATTGCCCCAAAGCCCATTGCCTGGGAAGCGGCCTTGGGTGTCCTTGATCATCACAAACCAGACTTCCGGATTGGTCGCCCAGTTTGCAGAGCCCGTCGTCAGTTGCCGACTTTCGGAGGCAAACACTTCCTTGACGAGAACCGCGCCATCGGGAAACTCGCCAGTGGCTTTGAACGCTTCGATCACGTCCGGCGTGGTAAAGACATTGTGCAAGCCGTTGCCCTCACCGCCTTCATTGACCACCGCCCAAGAGCCCATATGCGCCCAGGATTTGTAGTCCGTCGGAAACGCGATTGCGCCATCATTGGAGACAATTGTCTCATAGCCTGATGTGGCCTGTGGTCCGGCCGTTTCCGTCGCACTTCCGCCCGACGGGCCGCCACATGCGACAAGCCCAAGCGCGGCCAGCGACGCAATCGCTCCAGAGATAGATGTCAACTTGGTCATAAGTGCTCCTTAATGTGCCGCGCGAATAACGGGATAGAATTGCGTGAACACAAAGTCCGTGTCTGCACTTGCGGCGTGACACGCATTACACGCTTCGGCAGGGAACGCTTCGGCAGACGCTTCATAGGGCTGCGCCTTATGGCCAAAGCTGAAATAGGCCCAGCCGCCCGGCATCTCGCCAAACCGGCCCGTATCCTTGACCGCCAATTCCAGTCCCTGAAACTCGCCTTGCTGATAACCGATGCCGCTCACTTCAGCGGTTGATCCGTTCTCGGCATTATTGTTCGAGCGGATCAGAACCAGCTCTTTGGCAATCTGCGTCCCTTCGGCCCATTCGCCCGTGCGTTCATAATGCTCGAACGCGGTTGGTTCAACATAGACATTGTGAAACTCGGGGAAAGGCGCTGTTCCGCCATTGAGCCCGTTCGGGGTGAGCGGTGAGCCGACATAGACCCATTCGCGCCAATTGCCTGGCTTCTTCACCGCGCCCGATGGCAAATAGCCCGCCGTTGCGATGTGAGCTGCCGCGTTTGAAACCACAGCCGCTGTTGTGACCGACGCCGGTTCTACCGTTGCTGAAGAAGACGCCGCCGGAGCGGAGGCGGCTTGTGTGCCGCCCCCCTGTCCCGAACACGCGACGACAAGTCCCAACGCGCCAGAGGATAAAAGAGTTTTGATACTGGTTTTCATAATGACTTCTCCGGCTTAACGCGCAGCACGGATGACGGGATAAAACTGCGTGAACACAAAGTCTGTGTCCGCACTTGCCGCATGGCAGGCATTACACGCTTCGGCCGGAAACGCTTCGGCCGACGCATTATAAGGCTGAGCCTGATGCCCGAAGCTGAAATACGCCCAACCGCCCGGCATGTCGCCAAACCGTGTGCTGTCCTTAACCGCAAGCTCGAGCCCTGCAAATTCCCCCTGCTGGTATCCGACGCCGCTGACTTCCTGCGTAGAGCCGTTTTCGGCATTGCCATTCGACCGTACCAAGACGAGCTCTTTGGCAATCTGGGTGCCTTCTGGCCAGTCGCCGGTCGCCTGATAATGGCGGAACGCTGATGGCTCGACATAAACATTGTGAAACTCGGGGAACGGCGCTGTGCCGCCATTCAAACCGTTCGGCGTTAGCGGGGAGCCAACAAACACCCAGCGACGCCAATCTGCCGGACGCTTGACCGCGCCATCTGCATTGAAGTTCGCTTCAACAATACCTTGCGCCTGCGCCGCCATAGCGGGCAGAACCGTGGGAACCGACCAGAGCGCGCTGGCCAAAGCTGCAGCCGAGAGAATTTTTTTAACTGACATGGGGACTTCCTTTTCGAATGTTCGCAGCGCAGGGGAGGAGGCATCGCCGCAGCCTTAATGTCCCGCGCGCGCTCTATAACCTCCAATACAGAATGGGAATGGTTTCGAAAGCCTGTGATTATTGTAGGGGACCACAAAGCCTCTAGCGGTCGAGCTGCGAGCGCTCCAGTTCAAGCGCCCGATCGTCCGGCGCAAGCTCAATAGCACGGTCATATGCCACTTTCGCGCCGTCTAAGTCGCCCATTTGTAAATAACCCCGCGCCAGATCACGCCACGCCTCTGCGCCCGCCCCGCCCCCGGCCGTTTCGAGTTTCGCTTGCCTGCGGGCGAGCATCGACACAATCTGCGCGCGTCTTTCTTCTTCGTTCAGCCCTTCAAATTGGGCCACCATCTCCTCGGTCAAAGCCGGTGCCATGCGCGGGGCCGCACTGTCCGCCTCCCCAAGCAGCGCCAGATCGCCACGCACTTCGGCAATCAGCGGATGCCCCTCAGGGGCGGCTGCCAGAAACCGCGACCAATAGGGCCGCGCAGCCGCCATGTCCCCGCGCGCCCGTGCCTCGCGTCCCATATAATAAAGCGCGCCCAAACTGTCCGGATCCGCCTTAAGCGCTGCCGCAAATGCGATCATCGCATCCCGCTCTACCATGCCGCCCTTCGCCATCACCAAAGTCTCTCCCGCCGTGCCCAGAAGCGAGGCTCGCTCAACCGGATCGCTCGCCAAAGCCCCTGCCCGCGAAAACGCATCCGCCGCTTCCACCGGACGACGCGTCGCCTGAAGATCAGCGGCAATCTCAATCCACTCCGCCTTATCCTCCGACTGCGCCAGAACCAGCGCGCCATAGGCTTCAAGCGGGCCGACCCCGTCCGGCCGCAGCGCCGCGCCCATTTCCTCGGTCACCGAAGCCCCGCGCGGCGAGGTGTAATCGGGCTGACCGCTGAGCGCATAAACAAGCCCGCTCAGCCCGACAAATCCGCCAACCGTCAGAAGCTGCACCCCCGCCCCGCTCGCCGGTGCTGTCCTGCGGAGCCCGCTCCACAAAACCGCGCCCAGCACACAGATCAGCAAGAGAACGCTTCCGTAAAAAATCATGGCACAGAATTTCTAGTCGAGCCTTGCCCATCCAACTTACCCGCAAGCTCCGCCATCCGCCGCAATCGCCGGTGCCGCGCAATCGCGAGCCCACCCAGCAAGACCGTACTTGCTCCCCAACACGTCCAGACGTGAAACGCATATCCGCCCATCGCAAAGAACTCAGCCATTTTGCTCTCCTGTTGCCATCTGCCCGCTCGCCACCGGCCGGCTCGCCGTGCGCTGTGACCGCCGCGCAATCTGTTTTTCAGAAATACTCGCCCGCACATCCGTCAGCACAAACCATGCAAACAAAGCAACATAGGCAAGCGCCATCAGCCCCAGAGGCCACAACATAGACGAATGAATGGTCGGCCCATCTGCGCGCAGAATGCTCGCGGGCTGATGCAGCGTGTTCCACCAGTCCACGGAGAATTTCACAATCGGAACATTGATAAAGCCGACAAGGCCCACAATCCGCGCGAGCCGTGCCGATTTGGTCTCGTCCGTCCCCATCTGCCAAACTGCGATATAGCCAATATAGGTCAGAAACAGGATGAGCATAGATGTCAGCCGCGCATCCCACACCCACCATGTGCCCCATGTCGGACGCCCCCAGATCGATCCGGTCAGCAAAGTCAAAGCCGCGAAAATCGCTCCCGGCCCCGCCGCCGCCCGCGCGCACGCATCGGCCAGCGAATGCCGCCACACAAACGCGGTCAGGCTCATCAGCGCCATAAAGCCAAAAGCCAGCTCCGCCATAATCGCCGCTGGAACATGGACATACATGATCCGCACCGTATGGCCCTGTTGGTAATCCTCCGGCGAGAAATACAGCCCCATCGGCACCGCCACCAGCAGGCTCCCGACGAGAACAATCAGCGCCACAGGGCTCGCCCATCGCGCAAACGCCTCAAAGCGGGCCGGATTGGAAAAATAGCTCAGCATCGGTCAGTCTCCAAAATCGCTCTCCAAATCATTCCAGCCCCAGCCTCAATGCCAGCACGGAAAACCCCGGCACAATTGCCGTCAGGAACAAGGTCATCGCCGTCAGGAATTGCATCTCGACGGACCAGATTTGTGACGATTCAATCGCCACGACTGTAGCATCTATCCCGAAAATAAGCACGGGGATCGACAAAGGCGCCGCCAGAATGGCCGTAAACCGCCCCCCGCCCTGAAGCGCCGCATTGATCGCCGACGCAACCCCCGCCGCCAGAGACAGCGCCAGCGCGCCCATCGCCACCGACGGC
>CALLCD010000147.1 GCA_938049795.1 uncultured Hyphomonadaceae bacterium
CACCGGCAGCCGCGCAAACAGCCCCTTGATCCGCAGCGCGTTCAGCGTCCCCAGCACCGCCAGCCGCGCCTCGAACGCCCCCCGATCCTTCCCCGTCCCCGCAATATAAGCGCCAATCGCCGCCTCCCGCGCCGCGCCCGACACCTCCCGCCGCGCATCCTGAACCAGCATCGCCATCGTCCAGCCATCCCAGCCATTGATCGCATCCTGAAAATCAAGCAGTCCAATTCGCGCAAGGCCCGACCGCTCCGGCATCCAGAGCAAATTCTCCGCATGGAAATCGCGCAGAATAAAATCGCGCGGAAACGCCATCGCCTGCGCAATCAACCCGTCCCGCGCCCGCGCCCAATCGGCCCGCATCGCCGCGCCCGTCACCATCCGCGCATCAAGCTGCGGCAACCAGTCTGCAAACAGATCCGCATTCACCCGAAGCGCCAACGCATCATACTCAAGGATCGGCCAGTCATCGAGCTTGCTCGGCGCTCCTTCCGCATGCAGCGCCGCGAGCAGCGCGCCAGCCTCCGCATAAAGCGCCACTTCATCCGCCGCGCCCCGTTCAATCAGCCGCGCAAATTCCCGCCCCGCGCCAAAATCCTCGATCAGCGCCAGCCCCGCCTCTGCATCCGCCGCAAACACCACCGGCGCAGAAAACCCCCGCCCGCGCAAATGCCCCGCCACTGCCACAAACGCATCCACCCGCGAGGCCGCCAGCCGTGACTGCGCATTCCACCCCATCTCATTGCGCGTCGCCTCATCCGCATCCGGCGGGCAGGGCGCCGCCTCGACAAGGGGCGCATCCATCAACAGCGCGCATGTCTCCCCGCGCCGCGCCCGCGCATATCGCCGCGTCGACGCATCTTGGCCAAGCCAGTCAAGCTCGGCATCCCCCCATCCGGCCTGCGCCAGAAACGCGTCAATCATGCTCTGTCGGGACTTAAAATGCGAATCCATGCAAACGCTTGTGCCAGTCTTCGCCGTGCGGTTCCAGCCCCGCTTTGCGCCCTGTGCCATCTTCACCAAGCCGCACATCAAGCCGCCATGCCGGCAGCGCCCCGCCTGCGCGTTCGGGCCACTCCACCAGCGCCACCCCTCCGGCCGTCTCCTGCCAGCCAAGCTCGACCAGCGCGTCCACGCTTTCAATCCGGTAGAGATCAAAATGCCAGAGCGTAAACCCCGCCGTCTCATAAGTCTGTACCAGCGTATAAGTCGGGCTCGGCACTTCGACCTCCGGCCCGAGCAATGTGCGAACAATCCCGCGCGACAAGGTCGTCTTCCCCGCGCCAAGCCCGCCATAAAGCGCCACAAAATCGCCCGCCCGCAACAGCTTTGCCAGCGCCGCCCCCAGCGCATGCGTCGCCGCTTCATCAGCAAGGTCAAACTCGATCATCACACGCCTCAAACAAAGGAATAGGGGTCAATATCCACCGAAATACGCGCATTTGACGGCACTTTCATCAATTTCCGCCAGCTCGCCATATAGGCCGACAGATCCGTATTGCGCGGCGCCTGTATCAAAAACCGCCGCCGATGCCGCCCGCGCACCACTGACAGCGGCGCAGGCGCAGGGCCAAACACGTCAATCCCCTCGCCATGGGGCGCAAGCGCGGCAATCTCCTGGGCAAACGTGTCCACAGCTTCGGGCGAAGGGGCAGACAGGATCAGCGCCGCCAGCCGTCCAAATGGCGGCATCCCGACCATAGCGCGGTTCTCCCGCTCAATCGCCAGAAACCCGTCCCTATCGCCAAGCAAAAGCGCCTGCATGGCGGGGCTTTCGGGTGCAAAAGTCTGGATCATGGCCGTGCCGGGATCGTCCGCCCGCCCCGCGCGTCCGGCCACTTGCGACAAAAGCTGATAGGTCCGCTCGCCCGCGCGCAAATCCCCGCCCTTCATGCCTGTATCCGCATCAATCACGCCAACAAGCGTCAATTTCGGGAAATTATGCCCCTTGGCGACAATCTGCGTGCCGACGAGAATATCAATCTCGCCCGCCTCCATCCGCTCGACAATCCCGCGTGTCGCCTCGCCTCCGCGCGCCGTGTCCGAACTGAAAATCTCGATCCGCGCGTCGGGCAACAAAACCCGCGCTTCCTCGGCCACCCGTTCCACCCCGGGGCCAACTCCCATCAAACTGTCCGCCGCCCCGCACAGCGGACATTTGTCCGGCCGCGCCATCGAATACCCCGTAACATGACACACAAGCCGCCCCGTATAGCGATGCTCGGTCAGCCAGCTATCGGTGCCCGGGCTCTTGAGCCGCTCCCCGCAGGATTTACAGATCACCAGCGGCGCATAGCCCCGCCGATTGAGAAACAGGAGCGACTGCTCCCCGCGCGCCAGCCGATCTGCCATCGCCTCGGCCAGGGTCGGCGAAAGCCATTTGCCGCGCTCTGGCGTGTCCCGCTTCAAATCCACCAGCTCGATATCCGGCAACCGCGCCGCGCCAGGCCGTGCCGACAGTTTGAGCACCGAATACCGCCCCGATTCGCCATTTGCGACCGTTTCAAGCGCGGGTGTCGCCGACGCAAGGATCACCATCGCCGCTTCAAGCTTGGCCCGCATCACCGCCAGATCGCGCGCATGATACACCACGCCATCTTCCTGCTTATAGGAGCCATCATGCTCCTCATCGACAATGATTAGCCCAAGCTTCTGATAGGGCAGAAACAGAGCCGAGCGCGCGCCAATAATAATCCGCGCCCGCCCATGCGCCGCCTCCCGCCAGCTTCGCCGCCGCTCTTTCTGCGACAACCCCGAATGCCAAGGCGTTGGCGGCGCTCCGAACCGCTCTGTAAATCGCGCCAAAACCGCCTGAGTGAGCGCAATTTCGGGCAAAAGAATCAATATTTGCGCGTCGGGGTCTTTGCGCAAAGTGGCCGCAATCGCTTCGAAATAAACCTCCGTCTTGCCCGATCCGGTCACCCCATCGAGCAAAAACGGCGCAAATCCGCCCGCCTCAACCGATTTGACCAGCGTGTCCGCCGCGAGCGCCTGCTCATCGGTCAGCGTCTTACCCGCCTGTTCGCCATTGGGCGGCGCGAACACCGCATCAATATCCACTCGTTTGACCTCAAGCGCCCCCGCCTTGGCAAGCCCTGTCACCACCGCGCTCGATGTCCCCGCCTCTTGGGCAATCGCGCTCGCCGACGCCGGACACAGCGCTTGCGCGGCATCAAGCGCCCGCGCCCGCGCCTCGGTCATCCGGTCCGGCGTCTGTCCGGTCAGCGTATACACCGTCTCGCGCGGGGAGGGCTGCAATCCGCCCCGCGCCCGAAGCGCCATCGCCAGCACTGCGCCGGGCGCCGCTACCGTATAGCGCGCTGTAAAGTCTATGAATTTCCGCATCGCCGCACTCATCGGCGGCGTGTCATACACATGCTCGACCGCCTTCAGCGTGCGCCCTTCGCCCACCTCGTCGCCGACCACCTCCCACACAACCGCATTGCGCACCGTCTTGCCCAGAGGCGCCATGACATAACTGCCCGCCACCACGTCCATGCCGTCTGGCACCGCATAATCAAACGGCTCCGGCAAAGCGATCGGGAAAAGAATACGGGCAACAGGCATAGCGCCAGATACATCAGCCCGCCAAAGAGGGAAATGCCCACGACGCCGCTTTCGCAAAAACAGAGCACCGCTTACCCGCCCTTAACGCGCCGCGCCTAATCTCTCCTTATGGATCTCCTCAACGCCTTCATCACCTATGCCCGCGACGAACGCCGCTTGGCTGCCCACACCGTCTCCGCCTACACTTCCGACCTTGCAGGCTTTCTCGGCTTCACCCGTGCCCACACCGGCGCAGAGCCAGGGCCGGTCGCCCTGTCAAAGCTCGGCGCACGTGACATCCGCGCCTTCCTCGCCGCCCGCCGCAGAGACGGGTTATCCGACGCCTCAATTGCGCGGCTCCTCTCCTCGATCAAGGCGCTCTACCGCTGGCTCGACCGGATGCACGGCCTGCCAAATGCCGAAATCGACTATCTCGAAGGCCCCAAACGCCCCGCCAGACTGCCGCGCCCCGTCTCTGTAGATGTCGCCAAAGAGATGATCGAGCAGGCCGAACACAATCTCGAAAAGCCGGTCTGGGTCGGCGCGCGCGATGCCGCTGTCCTCTCCTTGCTCTACGGGGCAGGCCTGCGCATCTCCGAAGCCTTGGGGCTGACCGGCGCTGAAGCCGACCTACCCGAACGCCTACGCATCACCGGCAAGGGCGGCAAAACACGCATTATCCCCATCCTGCCCGCGATCCGTCAGGCCGTCGCCGACTATGTAAAAGTCTGTCCTTACGCCCTTGGCGCAGACGATGCCTTGTTTCGCGGCGAAAAGGGCGGACCGCTTTCCCCGCGCATCGTTCAAGCACGGGTCCAGCTTTTGCGCGGGGAACTTGGCCTGCCCAAAACGGCGACCCCCCATGCGCTGCGCCATGCCTTCGCCACGCACCTGCTCGCCAACGGGGCAGACCTGCGCGCCATCCAGACACTTTTGGGTCATGCCTCGCTCTCGACCACCCAAGTCTATACCGGCGTCGATGGTGAGAGGCTCAAAGCCGTCCACCGGGAGGCCCATCCGAGAGGGTAGGCCCACCGGCAAACAGGGCCTAGACGGTCCCGTCCTGAGCTTGCCCCGCCGCAATAGCCGCCTTGGCAAATTCCCAAACCTCCTTCGAAAACGGCATCAATTTCGCCGTTTCCGGATCTGAAAACCCATCCTCATACCAATTCGACGTGGCCGCATCGACAGCCCGGTCACCCAGCGAGAACATGCCCGAAGCCGCCATCCATCTTTTGCCAAATTCAATCGCTTCGGCCGTATCCGCCGCACCATGCCGCAACCGTTCGGCATCCGCCAGAATGCTTTCCCATTTCGCGGCCATTTCGGCCTGAAACTCCGGCGACATTTTCCGCGCGGCAAACTGGTCTCTTTGCTCTTTCGTGAAATGCCGCGCCGCCAAGTCCTCATGCGCCTCGGTCCATTCAAATTCACTCATATCAGTCTCCTGTGTCAGATTTATCAAATCGTCCGTCGAGAGATTTTGGCCATCTTTGAGCTTGGCTTGCGCTTTGGCGAGAATATGCCGCGCATGGGACAACCGTGCCTGTTGATGGGCAAGCGCCTTGGCCTGTGTGTCGAGCACATGGGCCAGATCAACGCCGCCATCAAGCAGGCCCGAAATCTCGGCAAGCGAAAAGCCGATGGATTTGAGCGTAAGCACTTTATGCAAGCGCGCAAACTCCTCCGGCCCATAGACCCGCCATCCCGCAGCTGTCCGCCCCGGCGAAACCAGACCGCGCGCCTCATAGAGCCTCAGCGCCTTAACGCTTATCCCCATCAGATCCCCTGTCTGTTTCGCCGTTTTGAACCCTGTCATAACCCGTCGCCTCTCTCTGGACCCACCCCTTATCAGCCCACCCCCAAGGGACGGCGCAAGCGCTAGTTTTTGGCGAGCCTTTCGGAATGGGACGGCAATGCCATGTTTCGGCCATGCTCTACTCCAACTGAACGTGCATCCATGACAAAATGGACAGGGGGAAAGATGGATGTTGCGACGTATAGTGTTTGGCTTGGGCGTATTGGTCTTTGGCGTCTGGGCGCTAAACACATCGCTGCTCTCAAAGCCGCAAAATGCTCAAACGCGCATCCTCGCCCATCGCGGCATCCACCAGACCTATGACCGCGAAAACCTCGGCCTGCAGGAGTGCACTGCAACTCGCATAGGTGCGCCGACACATGGCTTTCTGGAAAATACCATCCCCTCCATAAGAGCGGCATTTGAAGCGGGCGCGGATATTGTCGAGATCGACATACATCGAACCGAAGACTGGCATTTTGCGGTCTTCCACGATTGGGATGTCGGCTGCCGGACCGAAGCGGCAGGCAAGATCGAAACCTTTACCCGCGCCGAGCTTGCAACCCTCGACATTGGCTATGGCTACACTGCAGACGGCGGCAAGACCTATCCGTTTCGCGGGCAGTTCACCGGCGCGATGCCGATGCTCGACGAGGTTTTTACCGCCTTTCCCGAGGGGCGGTTTCTGGTTAATCTAAAAAGCAATAACCGTGCAGAAGGGGAGGCCTTCGCCGCTTTCATTCTTGAACAGTCCGAACGCGCCGATCAGGTTTATGGCTTTTATGGCGGACCACGCGCGGTCGAAGGCGCGGCGGCGGATCTGCCGGGCCATATCGGGTTCTCGCCACAAAGCACGAAGACCTGCCTGAAGGATTATGCTCTGCTCGGCTGGAGCGGCTATATGCCCGAAACCTGCCGGAACACAAAACTGCTCGTCCCCATGAACTATGCGCCGCTGCTCTGGGGCTGGCCGCACAAATTCACAAACCGCATGCACGCAGCAGGAACCGAGGTGCTTCTGGCCGGACCTCACACCGGAAACCGGGGCAGCGCGGGCGGCATTAACAGCGCGGCAGACGCGGCAGACATTCCGACGGATTTTGACGGCATAATCTGGACCGACAAGGCAGAGCATATGGCCGACTGGCTCGCAAATAGAGACTGATTTCCCGCCCCCCGCGCCATTCGGTCGCGCCTTGAGTGACAGCGCTATGTTGTCAGAGTGTTTTCGAGGTGCTAAGTCGCGCGCACTGATGGGTATTAGGGCACAAAGTTCTAAGCCTGTCTGGTCTTATTTCTCGGGGCGTTCGACCCCAAACAGACGGATGGAAGCTTTGGCACAAGCCCTGACCAGCGAAGCCGCGCGGCGTTATGCTTCGGCGCTTTTCGATCTCGCACAATCTGGTGGCCAGTTATCGGCCGTACAATCCGCTTTTGCCGGGTTCGCCAAGACGGTTGCAGGTAATGACGACCTCTCCAGCCTGATCGCCTCGCCGCTGTTCAAGCGCGAAGACAAAGCCGCAACGCTGACAAAGCTCGCCGAAAAAGCTGATCTGCCCGCCTTGCTCGTCAAATTCCTCGGCACGATGGCGCTTAATGGCCGCGCCGCCGATCTGCCCGCCGCGCAAGCCGCATTCGAAACACTCTACGACAAGCAGCGCGGCGTAGAGCGCGCCGTTGTCCGCACCGCAAAAGAAATGACGCCCGCCCAGCGCGAGCGGCTTTCGGGCATTATCGCCAAATCTGTTGGCGGCGAAGTCGAACTGACAACCGAGGTCGATGCCGACCTTATCGGCGGCGTTCAGCTGCGCATCGGGTCCAAATTGGTCGATGCCAGTCTGAAAGCCAAACTTGAACGTATGAACACTGCCATGAAGGGAGCTTAACGCTCATGGATATCAGAGCTGCGGAAATTTCCGACATCCTGAAGACCCAAATTGAAAATTTCGGCACCGAGGCTGAAGTCTCCGATGTGGGCCAGGTGCTTTCGGTCGGTGACGGGATCGCCCGCGTCTACGGTCTTGACAATGTTGAAGCCGGTGAGATGGTCGAGTTTGACGGCGGCGTCAAAGGCATGGCGCTCAACCTCGAAACCGACAATGTCGGCGTCGTGATCTTCGGCGATGACCGCGGCATCAAAGAGGGCGACAATGTCAAACGCTTGTCCGAGATCGTGTCTGCGCCGGTTGGCATGGGGCTTCTCGGCCGTGTGGTTGACCCGCTTGGCGAGCCAATTGACGGCAAGGGTGCCCTGACAGATGTCGCAGCCCGTGAGCGTGTTGACGTGAAAGCCCCAGGCATTCTGCCGCGCAAATCGGTCCATGAGCCAATGATGACAGGCGTGAAAGCCATTGATGGCATGATCCCGATCGGTCGTGGCCAGCGCGAACTTGTCATTGGTGACCGCCAGACCGGCAAGACCGCGATCTGCATCGACACCATCCTGAACCAGAAACAAATCAACGATGCGGCCAAAGACGACTCAGAGAAACTCTTCTGCGTCTATGTCGCTATCGGCCAGAAGCGCTCGACCGTGGCTCAGGTTGTCAAAACTCTCGGCGAACGCGGCGCGCTGGACTACACCGTTGTCGTCTCCGCCACCGCGTCCGAGCCAGCCCCGCTGCAATATCTCGCGCCGTTTACGGGCTGCACAATCGGCGAATGGTTCCGCGACAATGGCAAGCATGCGCTGATCATTTATGATGATCTCTCCAAGCAAGCGGTGGCCTATCGCCAGATGTCGCTGCTCCTGCGCCGTCCGCCAGGCCGCGAAGCCTATCCTGGTGACGTCTTCTACCTCCACTCGCGCCTGCTCGAACGCGCCGCGAAACTGAACGAGGACCACGGCTCAGGCTCGCTCACCGCGCTGCCGATCATTGAAACACAGGCGAACGATGTCTCCGCCTATATTCCAACCAATGTGATCTCGATCACCGATGGCCAGATCTTCCTCGAAACCGACCTGTTCTATCAAGGCATCCGGCCTGCGGTAAATGTCGGCCTGTCGGTGTCCCGTGTGGGCTCTGCCGCCCAGACCAAAGCCATGAAGAAAGTGGCCGGCTCCATGAAGGGCGAACTGGCGCAATACCGCGAAATGGCGGCCTTTGCGAAATTCGGCTCCGATCTGGATGCCGCCACGCAGAAACTGCTCAATCGCGGCGCCCGCCTGACCGAGCTTCTCAAACAGCCGCAATTCTCGCCACTGCAAATGGAAGAACAGGTCGTGGTGGTCTATGCCGGGACGCGCGGCTATCTCGACGGCATCGACCTGTCGGATGTGACCCGCTATGAGCGCGATCTGCTCGCCAATCTTCGCGCCAACAATGCCGATCTGCTCGCCAAAATCCGCGATGAGAAAGCGCTAACCGAAGATGTCGAAACCGGCATCAAGAAAGTGCTCGAAGACTTCACCGGCAATTTCGCTTAAACGCCACGCTTGAGAGACAAGGACTTCAGCTATGCCCAGCTTGAAGGAACTGAAAAACCGGATCGCCAGCGTGAAATCCACGCAGAAGATCACCAAGGCCAAGCAAATGGTGGCCGCGGCGAAACTACGTCGCGCGCAGGAAGCGGCTGAAGCCTCGCGTCCCTATGCCGTGCGCATGGCCTCTGTTGTGGCCAATCTCACCGGCGCAATGGGCGAGGGGGCAGGCGGACCGAAACTGCTCGCTGGCACAGGCGGCGACCAGACCCACCTCATCGTCGTCATGACGGCAGAACGCGGGCTTTGCGGCGGCTTCAACACCAACACGGTCAAGCTCGCCCGTCAGACCATTGATGAGTTGCGCGCGGTCGGCAAGACGGTGAAAATCATCACGGTCGGCAAAAAGGGCCGCGAACAGCTCGGCTCCGAATATGGCGATCTGTTCGTTGACCACCTCGACACATCCGAAGCCCGCAACGCCGCCGCTCAAAGCGATCTCGCCATCGGCTTCGGCAGCGCGCTCAATGCCCGCTTCAATGGTGAAGAGTTCGACGTCTGCACGCTGGTCTACTCGCGCTTCAAAAATGTCTTGAGCCAGGTGCCTACCGCCCAGCAGCTCATTCCGGCCTCCGCGCCAGAAGGGACCGAAACCACCGATCTCGAAGGCGCGATCTATCAATACGAGCCTTCCGAGCCTGAAATTCTCGAAACGCTCCTGCCGCGCTATCTCAACACGCAGCTTCTCTCCGCCATGCTCGAAAGCACCGCTGGTGAACAGGCCGCCTCGATGACCGCCATGGACAATGCAACGCGCAATGCCGGCGACATCATCTCCGCCCTGACCTTGCAATATAACCGCGCCCGTCAGGCCCAAATCACCAAAGAGCTGATCGAGATCATCTCCGGCGCAGAGGCGCTTTAGGGAACGGATATGGCTTACTGGGTATACGAAAACACAATTGCCAAACGCGCCCGCGTCCATATCGGCGAGTGCCGCTACTGCAATCATGGGGCAGGGGTCACCGATACGGATGGCGACGCCAGTGACGACAATTGGCAAGGCCCGTTCGAGACCTTCGAAGAAGCCGACGCGGCCGCAAAAGCCACGGGCCAGAAAGATGCCCGTCCTTGCGGCGTCTGCAAAGCCAAGACCGCCACAACCATTTCCGTCGCTGACACACCGGCGGCAGAGACCCACACACCAAAAGCTGCGGCGCCTCAGCCCGCATCCACACCATCCCCGGCGCCCGTCGCTGCCAAAACAACATCTGCTCCCAAGGAGATCTATAAGATGAGCAATTCCGCAAATGCCAAAGGCGCCATCAGCCAAGTCATCGGCGC
>CALLCD010000148.1 GCA_938049795.1 uncultured Hyphomonadaceae bacterium
TCTGGGGCAGGGTCCCGATACATGTCGTGTGCGCTTTCATCATAGCCATTGCGCCGCCCCCAGACGAGTGCAGCGGTCAGCCCGCCACCGATCAGAACCGATAGAACGACCCCGCCAAGCAAAGCGCCCCAGCCATGTCCGCTCATCCCTGCATCAAAGGCGCCGGTCAGATTGAGGACATAATAAATCAGACCAGCAAAGACGGCGAGCCCGAGAAGGATATAGACCCACATCATGCCGGATGATCGCTTGTCCATGAACCGTCTCCTTCTCTTCAGCGCAAGGCTAGCATGATGTCATCAATGGCGATAGCCGCGATTGGGTCGGCTCGCGATTTTGTGCGTGTTTTCGGAAGAATAACGATGGCGGGATCGGGCGCGGTCAGGTGAGGACCGCTTGAGGAGGAGCGTCCCCGCCATCGTTGATCATCTTTCTATCACCGGGCTTTGTAACTCAATCGGAACGCTCCGTTCATCTTCCGGTCATTTTTGACCAAACTGTTCATATTGCGTCTGACCGCACCCGGCTGACGGGGACAATGGACTGTTTCCGAGTGTGTTTTCTGGGGAAAATAGCGATGGCAGAACGTAACGGTCGAGTTGAGAAAACCGCAGGAGGGAGGAGCACTCTGCCATCGCTTGATTTAGGTATACGCGATCACGTCGGAACCTGATCCGAACGGCGTGTTCATCGTAGGCTCATTTGTATGACCGGCGCGTAAACGGGGCGATGCGGGGGTATTTTCAACGGGGTTCTTGACCTGCCAGACCTGATGGGCTTTAAGCGGCGCTCTATATGGGTTGGTGCGGAACCGCCATTGCAATCGTGGACGCGAATAAGCGCTGTCCGCCGGTCCGCGTCGAAAATGAGGTACTACCATGTCACGTCGCCACAGCGCGAAGTACAAGATCGACCGCCGCGTCGGTGAAAACATCTGGGGTCGCCCCAAATCTCCAGTCAATAAGCGCCCAACAAAGCCCGGCCAGCACGGTCAGGGCCGTCGTCAGAAAGTGTCTGATTACGGGATGCAGCTTATGGCCAAACAAAAGCTGAAATTCCACTATGGCGACATTACGGAAAAACAGTTCCGCAAGACCTATGACGAAGCTGTGCGCCGCAAGGGCAACACGGCGGAGAACCTGATCGGTCTGCTCGAAAGCCGTCTGGATGCTTTTGTTTACCGCTCGAAATTCGTACCCACTATTTTTGCCGCGCGTCAGTTCGTCAATCACGGTCATGTTCTGGTCAATGGCGTTAAAACCAATATTGCGTCTTGCCGGTTGAAGCCGGGCGATGTCGTGCAGGTGCGTGAGAAGTCGCGCAATATGGCGCTGGTGCTCGAAGCGCTTGGCTCGGCGGAACGCGATCTGCCCGAATATATCGAGGTTGATCCAAAGGCGATGACGGCGACTTACGTGCGCATTCCCGAACTGTCGGATGTGCCCTATGCGGTCAAGATGGAGCCGGCGCAAGTGGTGGAATATTACTCCTCCTAGGGGCTGTCGCTCTTGCAATTTTCTGGAAAAGCCGTTTGAGGTCACTCAGACGGCTTTTTCTATTTGAGGGGTATCTATGACACAACCGAGCATCAAATCTGTCCGCAAGGCGCTGATTGCCGAGCCGGGCGAAAAGTTCAAACTGGATGAGCGCGCCACGCGCCACCGTGATATTTTCGATGACAAGGAAGAGGCGCGTGCGAGCCTCGTCGAAGACGCTGCCCATATCAATGAACTCCAAGACCGGCTTTATGGCGAGAGCCAGCGCTCGCTACTCTTGGTGTTACAGGGCATGGACACGTCCGGCAAAAGCGGGGTGATCCGGAATGTGTTTGCGCTGACCTCGCCGCTGGGGATGCAAGTGCGCGCGTTCAAAGCGCCGTCCAAAACCGAGCTCGCGCATGATTATCTCTGGCGCATTCACGACGCGGTGCCGCGCAAGGGCATGATCGGGATTTTCGACCGCTCCCATTATGAAGATGTGCTTGTGGTGAAGGTTCGCGAATTTGCGAGCAAGTCTGCGATCAAACAGCGCTATGGGCAGATCAATGACTTCGAGAAAATGCTGACCGAGAACGGCGTGGTCATCGTCAAATGCATGTTGAACATCTCCCATGAAACCCAAGGCGAGCGGTTGCGCGCGCGGCTTGAGGAGCCGCACAAGCGTTGGAAGTTCAATCCCGGGGATCTTGAAGACCGCAAACTATGGCCCGATTTCATGGACGCTTATGAGGATGCGGTGGAGAAATGTTCGACCGAGCACGCGCCCTGGTTCATCGTGCCATCGGATTCCAGAACGCGCCGCAATGCGATGATCGCACGGCTTGTGCGCGGGGCGCTCGAGGATATGGACCCAGCCTATCCCGACCCCGGCTTCCGCCCCGACCAGTTCGAGATCTAAAGCGCGGAGTGGATGTCCACATCGCCGCCGCTGGAGGTGCGTTCATTGACATTGGTGGGCGATCCATAAATGTCAATGTCGGCCCCGCTAGAGGCGCTGGCGTCAACGCTTTCGGTCACCGCGACGGTGATGCCGGCCCCAGAGCTTGCACGGGCGTCGAGACGGGCGCAGGTGAGGTCGCGCGCGTCCGCATCCGAGCCAGAGCTGGCGGAGACTTCGATTGTGCTGCATGTGCCGGTTAGGTCGGCGTCGCCGCTTGAGGACAGGTCGAGGTCAACCGAGCCGCCCGCCACATCCATCTCGATCTCTCCGCTGGAAGAGGCGCTGATGTCGGCGTTTTCGCAGCTCAGACCGCTGGCCGCAACTGTGCCGCTGGAGGAGATTTTGGCGTCAAGCGAGGTGCAGCTGCCTGCCAGTTCGATGGTGCCGCTGGAGGAGGCTTTGGTCAGTAAGTCGCCGGTCGAGACGGACCCGATTTCGATGTCGCCGCTTGATGAGGCGGCGAGGGTCAGGCGCGGGCCGGAGATTGTGTCGCCGGTAAAGTCGGCGCTGGAGCTGATCTCGACCGAGGAGAGGGTGGGCGCGGAGACATAGACGGTGATCTCCGGCCGGTCCCGATTACGCAACCAGCCGCCGCGTTGTTTGGGGCGTTTGAGGGTCAGCGTATTGCCGCGTGTCTCCACGATCAATTCGTCGAAGTCATCATCCTCGACATCGGCGCGGACGCTGAAACTGTCCGACCGGGTGTAGATGACTTCAATGGATTGGCTGGCTTTGAGGGCGGAAAATCCTTCCATATCGTAGCTGCGCGTCTCGGCGCTGGCGGATGGGCTGAGCGCGGTGAGCATGGCAAGTGCTGCACTGGTCTGAATAAGAGGTGATCTAAGCATGGGTGTCCCTTCCTGATTTTCGATATGTGTTGACAGATACATATTGAAATACAATAAGTCAATTACTGTTTTTCAATAAGGAGAAAGCTATGAAACTGAAGATTGCAACCGGGCTGATTGCACTGTCTATGCTCGGCGGGTGCATCATTATTGATGCGGATGATGATGGCTTCCGCGCCGATTTTGCCACCGACTGGCATCATTATGGCACCGTCTATGGTGCGGATGTGTCTGGCGGATCGGTAGCGTTTATTGTCTCCAGCAATGGCTGTTCGGACCGGAGCTTCTTCGAGGTCGATGTCGTGGATGATTATGATGATGTGTTCAAGATTGGTGTCCGACGCACCCGTCAGGATCACTGCGAGGCTGTCGTGCCCGAAGGCATCGAGATTGGCTGGACCTATGCCGAGCTTGGCATTCCGCAAAATGCCGAAGTGATCATCCACAACAAAGTCCGCAGATAGGGCGCGCTAGCCCGGCGTGGCGAACAGATCATATTCATCCGCGTCATGGATTTTGGCGCGGATGATGTCGCCCGGGGCCACCTGATCTGCGCCGGTGAGATAGACCACGCCGTCAACGTCGGGCGCATCGGCCTTGGTGCGGGCAATCAGCGTGCCGTCTTCATCGCTCGGCCCGTCAATGATAATGTCCTGCACCGTGCCGATCTGGGCTTTTGCGCGCGCGCCGGACACCTCGGCCTGAACCTGCATGAAACGGTGCCAGCGGTCCTCTTTCACGTCTTCGGGAACATGGCCGGGCAGATCGGCGCTGTCGGCGCTGGCGACATTCTCATATTTGAAACAGCCCGCACGGTCGATTTTCGCTTCGCGGATGAAGTCGAGCAAAATGTTGAAGTCTTCTTCGGTCTCGCCCGGAAAGCCGACAATGAAAGTCGAGCGGATGGCAAGGTCGGGCACATCGCGCCGCCAATTGGCAATCCGTTCAAGGACTTTATCCTGTTTTGCCGGACGCTTCATCGCGCGCAGGACGGGGGCGGCGGCATGCTGGAAGGGAATGTCGAGATAGGGCGTGATCAGACCTTCGGCCATGAGCGGGATGATCTGGTCCACATGCGGGTAGGGGTAGACATAGTGCATCCGCGTCCACACGCCGAGCGAGCCAAGCCCGCGCGCAAGATCGAGAAAACGGGTCTCGTAGCGCTCGTCCTTCCAGACCTGTGGCTCATATTTGACATCAAGGCCATAGGCGCTGGTATCTTGCGAGATGACGAGCAATTCCTTGACGCCCGCTTTGACCAATTGCTCGGCCTCGGTCAGCACATGATGGATCGGACGGCTGACAAGATCGCCGCGCAGTTTCGGGATGATGCAGAAGGAGCAGCGATTGTTACAGCCTTCGGAAATTTTCAGATAGGCATAATGGCGCGGGGTTAGCTTGAGGCCGGCATCGGGGACAAGATCGGTGTGCGGATTGTGGGGCGGGGTCAAATGGGTGTGGACCGCATCCATGACTTGCTCATATTGGTGCGGGCCGGTGACGGCGAGGACGGAAGGGTGCGCCTTTTCGATCACGTCGGGCTCTGCGCCAAGGCAGCCCGTGACAATAACTTTTCCATTGGCTTCGATCGCTTCGCCGATGGCCTCAAGGCTTTCATCGCGCGCACTGTCGAGAAAGCCGCACGTGTTTACGATCACAAGGTCAGCGCCATTATAGTCGCCGGACAGGGCATAGCCCTCCGCGCGCAGGCGGGTGACGATGCGTTCGGAGTCAACAAGGGCTTTGGGGCAACCAAGCGACACAATGCCGACTTTGGGCTGTGGGGAGGCGATCTGGGTCATGGCGCGCTGTGTATCGTGCCCGCGAGGTGAGGTCCAGCTTTGTTGGTGGGGGGGCGGTCGGCATTGGCATTGGAATAGACACGCGCGGGGGCGGGCGGTAAGCTTATGGCAGGTCGAGAAAAGGCGGATGCCATGATGTTGCGGTCGATGATTTTTGCGGGGATGGCGCTGGGGCTGGCGGGCTGCGCGGGTGCGGGCGAACAGGCGGATCGGGCGGGCGCGGCGGAAGCACAGACAGTTGCGGCGGCTGATGCAGGCGGCACCGTGCGCCATATCGGAAATGCGGGGCTGATGATCGTTCAGGGCGAGACGAAAATCCTGTTCGATCCGCTCTATTCCAATGGCTACAATAATTATCATCTTGTGCCGGCCGATGTGAAGCGCGCGGTGATCTCTGGCGCGGCGCCCTATGACGCAATTGATGCGGTGCTGATCAGCCACGCGCATGGCGATCATTTTGATGCCGCAGACCTGATCGCGTTTCATGCGGGCAATCCGGACGCGCTGATCATTGCGCCGGTCCAAGCGATTGAGGCGATGGAAGCGACCGGCGAAGTGCCCGAGAGTATGGCCGCGCGCTTTGTGCCGATGGGGCTCGACTATGGCCAAGACCCGCTCAAAGTCGCGTTCGAAGGCTTGCAGGTGGAAGCGGTGCGCATTCCGCATGCGGGCGGGCCGTCGCGGCGGGCGCTGGAGAATCTGGTCTATCGGGTGACGCTGGCGGAAGCGGCGACGGTGATCCATATGGGGGACGCTGATCCGGCGCTTGAGCATTTTGAGCCGTATGCAGAGCATTGGAGCGCGCGCGAGACGGATGCGGCGTTTCCGCCCTATTGGTTCTTTTTAGGCGCGGAAGGTGTCGAGATTATTGATGAGACGCTGAACGCCCGCGCGGCGACGGGGGTGCATGTGCCGGTGCGTGAGCCAGCCGAGCTTGCGGCGACGGGGCGGGCCTATTTTGGCGTGCCGGGGGAGGTGCGGGAACTCGCTGGGGAGTAAGCGTATATTGAGGGAGCGTTGAAATGCCAAAATATGACGGAGAGCAGGGCGCAGGTCCGGCATCGGATTTTCGCCTGCTGAAACTGCTCAGAGTGATCGCGGTCAGTGATGCGGCTTTGATTGCGGGGATCAGCTATTTTGTGATGACAGGGTTTAGGGGGCTCGAGCTTGCGCCGCTTGTGCTCAGCCTCAGCTTTGCAGGCTTTTTCTACGGGCTGACATTTTACTTTGGATGCCTGATCCTCGCGCCAAACTTGAAAGACTATATTGTCTCCGATGACACGGTAATCCGCGGCGACAGTGTGGATATGGACACCACGACCCGCGCGAGCGGTGATCCGGAAGCGGACAAATGGATTGCGGCCTTCGTGTTCGCACGCAACCTGTTCGCCATGGCGCTGGTGCCGATGGCGTTGCTCGGCGGATTGTTCCTGTTCGGGTGAGGGGGCGGGCGCCGCTAGAAATGCTCTGTCAGCGACCAGATCCCCACGAGACAGGCCAATGGCGGACCTGAAATCCAGATCAGGACGACCATATATGTGGTGGCATGATCGAACTCGCGTTTGAACAGACTTTCCACGCCCGCATATGCCGTGACGGCGATGATTGCCAGATATATCACGCCGGCCAGGCTTAGAATGGTCTCAAAACTGAGCCCGGTGGCCTCCGCAGTGAGCTGAGCGGGGACGATAACGACAAAGGTGAAGATCCAGGTGCCGATATAGGCAAGGGCCACGCCCGTTTCCGAGCCGAGAAACAGCAACAAACCTGCCCACAAGATGAGCGATACGATGAGTGTGAAAACCCCCGCTTGTGATGACTGCGGCGACGTTTCCGGAAATATCTGAAACTGTTCCATCAGGACAGCCTAGCCGAAATGTCCTAATTTTGAGTTGGATTGGTGGAGGAAATTGTAAGGATTTCCGTTAGTTGAAGAAGATGTCCCCGTTTCGGTGGGCATCGAGGGCCAAGCTCGGGCGCTCGCTTTCGGTCCGGGCCAGCGTCCCTGAGACAAATCCACGAGCCTTATCCTCAAGCCAAGGTCCGCAACTGGTGGTGAGGAAAAATGGAATAGCCAATTTGGTCCCGACCATTTCGGGATGTGTCGGGCTCTGCAAAATTTCGGCCTCGAATTTCGCGTCTTTGCCGCGCTTGAAGAAAAACCATTTCCGCTTCTCGTGTAGGACGACCAATCCGGCAAAATCTGTGTCCCCGTCCACCTCCGGCATAGCGGGAAGGAAGATCGTGAACTCGGACAAAGGCCCCTGACAAGCATAGGTCGGTGCCACGAGCGCAATCTGGGCGAACAGGGCCACCGCGATGATTCTTCCAAACATAAACACGACCGCCCTTCATCTTCCAAGTAGGATGCTAGGGCTTGGATGTGTCAAAATTTGGATGTTTCTGATTAGCCACCCAGCTTGATGCC